>VFKF01000047.1 GCA_009885705.1 Nitrospira sp.
AGGGACGGTGAGTGTATTAGCCAAAGCGTCGCGTTCGGGGCCCGGATCGACGATGCCCAATGCTTTGAGGTCTTCGAGTCTGAATAACAGGGTCCGCACCTCTGTTTGATCGGCTTCTGCTTCAATCGGGTAACGCAGCCTCCATTTGCTCTTGGGTTTCTCCTGCGTCTGATAGAGCGCGACTTCTGTGGTCGGGTAGGTGAGGCGGATCTGTTCGACATCGCCTTGTGAGAGGCGTAAGAGGTCTTTGCGTCGAAACGTCATCAAGGTTTTGTTGACGAAGTCTTTGGGGGCCAGGTTGGTGAGCAGGACCTTGCGGTCAGATTCACGCAGGACGTAGAGCGTCGAGGAGAGAGGTCCACTATCTCCGATAGAGAGGGTCTCCTGTTCGGTGCCGGCCATGATGGTGATGGTGGTGATCGGGTCGTCGAGTCCATAGGGGGTCAAGTTCGCCGGGCGGTCTTCGACGATACGGCTTACGGCGCCGGTGACTAAGGCTCTGATGAGATTCTGCAGCTCCCGTTGATCCGCGTCAGTCTTGAGGGGCGCGGTCATCATCCAGCCCTTCTCAGGAGTCCTGGCAAAGACGAGTTCGTGCCGGTCTGTTTTGACGGTGAGTCCTGTGAGGGCTTGTTGGTCAAGGAGCAGGACCTTCTTATCGGCAGTCTCTTGCTGCTCGTGCGACTCTTGCTGGGGGAGTTCGATGGCATAGAGGTAGAGGCCGAGTCCAGCCAATACGAGTGCCATGACGAGTGTGGGCCAGTAACGCATGAGTCTATAGGCGTCGGCGTTTTCGCCAGACCATGATGCCGGCGATAAACATGGTGGCCGGTAGGAGGATGACTTGCAGGTAGAGCAGGGCTCGTTCCTGTAACGGGTTGGGCGTAAACGGTCGAAGCGCGGAATCTTTCGGGGCGATCGCCATCATGTTCCGTTCTTCAGCCAACCATCCAGCCGTATGGAGGAAAAAATCGCTGTTGCCGGGAAAATTGACAAAGGCATTGGTCGCAAACGTGGAATTGCCGATGACCACGATGGCTGGATGGGGCTTGCCTTCTTCCGGTGTGACTTTTGGCGTAAGGGCCGCAGCCATCGGCAGGGGGCCTTTGATGTCTTCTTTTTCATCGAGGTTGACGACACGGCCTTTTAAGTCTGTTTCTGCCCAACTGTTCGGCGATGTGCGGGCGAGCGGCACGTAGTCCCATGCCGCGCCAACCTGTTCGTCAAAGGTGATATGCCGTGCGAGGGGAAAGAGCACGGCCGCGGAGAGATCCTGCGTAATTTCATGTTCGGTGAACGTGCGGACTAATAGGGATGTGAGGTCGCCTTGGGCCAATCGATCTTGTAAGTCGACCAGGGATCCAGGGCCGACTCCCAGGCCCCACCGTTTGAGCAAGGGGTTCAGGTCGGCTTGCGTATTCGGATCGAGGAGCAGCAGCAGATGGCCGCCTTTCTCCACATACCTATGAATGCGTTCTTGCTCTTCACCGATCACAGGACGGCGGGGGCCGGCTACGACGAGGACGGCAGTGTGATCCGGGACGGCGGTCTCTTTCAGCAGGCTGACGGTGCCGACGTCGTACCCTTGCTTGACCAGGATTTCTCTGGCGGCAGACAGCCCGGTTCGCTCCCGATCGTCGAGGCTCGGTTCACCGTGCCCTTCGAGAAAGAGGACGCGCTTCTTACTGTCTTGAGACACGCGGATAAACGCTCCGGTCAGTTCGACCTCCGAGGGAGAAGTGATACGAACGGTGTGCCCGCCGCTTTCGAATACGGCTGTGTCGGTTCTGGAAATGCCATAGGTTTGAGCAATTTTCGGCTGCCGTTCCGGGTCGACGAATTCCACGGTAATCTTCGAGCTGGCCTGCCGATAACTATCGAGCCGTTCCTTGTAGGACTGGTAGCCGGGGTCTTTTTCTCTGGTGAACACGGTGACGAGCACTTCGCGCGGGAGATTTCTGAGCACGCGATGTGTTTGCGGGGAGAGGGAGAAGTTCTGGTTTTCCGACAGGTCCCAACGTATGGAATGACGGGCCGCAAGAAAGTTCACGATGGCGAGGATGCTGATGAAGAGAAGGATCATCAACAGGCTGTTGGCGCCCATGCGTGTCGAACGGCGAGTCGAGAAGGCTTTCAGGCTGCCGAAATGGACGACACCGAAGAGGATGAGGCAGAGCAGTGCCGATCCCTCCATGAGGGTGACCAGCCAGAGTTTCTCCGGAGCGAGGCTGTAGCCGACCGCGCCGGCTACGGCCAGGGCTATTCCGACTACGCCAAGTGGAATCGTCTTGAGGTTCATTTCCATCGTGATGAATCCACGACTCGGTGAGACAGAAAGAGCATCAAGGCGAGGCCGCTGAAAAAGTAGACGAGGTCTTTCGTGTCGACCAATCCACGGACTAAATGGTCGTAATGTTCCATGAATGACAGGTATGAGATGGCCTGCCCGATGGCCGTTTCCCCGAGGAGTGAGCCGACGCCGGCGAGAAGCCAGAGGACCAGTAACAGGCCAAAGCTCACGAAGGCCGCGACGATTTGGTTTTCGGTCAGGGCCGAGGCCAGGACGCCGACGGAGAGAAAGAGGGCGCCAAGCAAGACCAGACCCAGGTAGCCGGTCAGCACGGGGTACCAATCGAAGTCGCAGAAGAGCGCGAGGACAAGCGGCATGAGCCCGGTCAGTCCGAGCAACCCCAAAAAGACAAGGAAGACACTCATGAACTTACCGATGACAATTTCGTTGATGCCGATCGGTGAGGTCAATAAGAATTCAAAGGTGCGAAGTTTGCGTTCTTCGGCGAAGAGCCGCATCGTCAGGATTGGCAGAATAATCAGCAGGATAAATCGCACGCTGGAGAACAGATTCCGGAAGACCAAGTCGTTCAGATTGATTTGGGCTGTTCCCTGCATTTGCATCAGCTGAATCGCTTGGGCTCCGGCAAAGACAATGTAGAGATAGGCGAGCAGTCCGACAATCAAGAGAAACACCGCCCCCACCACATACACGACGGGTGAGACGAAATAGGAGCGCAGCTCTTTGGCGATGATAGCTTGGACTGGTGTCATGCTGGCTGGCCTGTCGGTTCTGCTGCGGCAACCACTGCGCCCTGTGGGAGGCCTGTTTCGTCTCTTGTCAATTGGAGGAAGACGTCTTCCAATGTCATCGAGATGGCTTTCAACTCAAGCAGTCCCCATCCGCTGGTGACTGCCAGCCGAGCCACCTCTTCTCTTGCATCTCGGCCCAGTTCGCATTCGAGAAGAAAGGTGCCGGGGATGCCGCTCGCAAACACGTTCTGGACCCCTTGGACGGCCTTCAGGCGGCTGTCGGTATCCGCAGCGGGAGATTTGAGCGTGAGTGAGATTTTTTCCGACTGGCGTAACCGCGCAGAGAGTTGGTCCGGCGTGTCTTCAGCCACGATTCGTCCGCCGCTGATGATGACGACGCGCTGGCACACGGCGGTGGCTTCGGGGAGAATGTGGGTGCTGAGAATCACGGAATGAGAGCCGGCCAGATTCTTGATCAACTCCCTGATCTCGATGATTTGTTTCGGGTCGAGTCCGACTGTCGGCTCGTCCAGGATTAAGACTTGAGGGTCATGGAGCAACGCTTGGGCCAAGCCGACGCGCTGGCGGTATCCGCGGGACAGATTGCCGATGAGCCGGTGCTGCACCGTGCCGAGGCCGAGCCGCTCGATTTCGCGTTGCATGGACGAGGTGAGCGTTTTTCCGGTCAGACCACGGAGGCGGCCGACAAACTGAAGATATTCAGTGACGGTCAATTCGAGGTAGACCGGGGGGGTCTCCGGTAAGTAGCCGATCCGGCGTTTCACTTCGAGCGGCTGGTCTGCACAGTCGAATCCTGCCACTCGTGCCGTGCCCTCGGTGGCCGGCATGAAGCAGGTGAGGATGCGCATGGTGGTCGTTTTCCCTGCCCCATTGGGACCCAGGAACGCCAACACCTCGCCTTTTGCGACAGAAAAGCTGACCCGATCGATCGCGGTATGGTGCCCATACCGCTTCGTGATCTGTTGGACTTCAATCATACGTGCTGACGTGGATCGTGTGAGTTTGGGGCGCACAGCCGGCGGGTTGTGCATTCGCAACCGAACAGGCAACAGGTCGGCATCTTACTCAGTCGGATTGGGGCAGTCAATATCGGGCTTTGCCGTCTGTAACTTTACAGGTTTTCGCCATCCTGTTAGAGTCCGCGCGCGTACGAATCTGTTTGTTAGATGGGATTGAACCATGACCTGGGTGCGTTAAGCATGAGGGGACTATTCGCCGTTGTTGCGTTGGTGCTGTTCGTCTGTCTGCCGGTCGAGAGTCGGGCAGCCGATGGGCGCAGCTATCGGGTTCATGGCCAGGTCGTGGCGGTAAACGTTGCACAGACTCCGCACACGATTGTCGTCAAGACACCCTTGAGTAAGCATAACGATATGACCGTGGGGGCCAAGGTGACAGGTCAAACCAAGGTGACTCGAAAGGGGAAGCGGGTTGGGCTTCAGACCATCCGAGTGGGTGAAACGGTGTGGCTGACCTATGTGAAGCAGCGGGATGGGGTGTTTGCTCAGGTCATCCAGGCTCAATAACCTTTCTGGTTTGCCTCGCCAGCCAAACAATCTGTGATGTTCTGATGGGAGAGTGGGCCGAGGTGGGTTGACTGTCGCACGTATTTTCTTCTATATGGATAGAGTCGTTTAATCTCCAAAGCTCTGGCATCGGTTCTTTTTTGAACAATTCCTCTTCAATTTTCCCTTCCTTCTTCATCCAAATGTAGGGGGTAGGGGTACGCTCTCGGTATTGTTGGACTGCCGGTTGGACCGTATGGTGAGGGTACACAGGCGCGGGTCTGTGGGACAGTTGGTTCAACCTGGGATATGAGGTCTTCGATGATCGATCACAAGTGTGGAAATAGTCGCCAGTTACTGGGGGCGATGAGTCTTAGCCTGGGGATGCTTCTGGGAGCCTGCTCGTGGGTTCCTACGGGGGTGTCGCACTTGGACGTGGGGGCTGAAGATCGTGGCGTGGCGTCC
Source organism: Nitrospira sp. (assembly GCA_009885705.1). Taxonomy (GTDB): domain Bacteria; phylum Nitrospirota; class Nitrospiria; order Nitrospirales; family Nitrospiraceae; genus Palsa-1315. The sequence continues at coordinate 5,031 of VFKF01000047.1, forward strand.
TGGTATGGCGAGTCGTTTCATGGCAAGCAAGCAGCGAACGGAGAGCTGTTCGACATGGATGGCCTGACCGCTGCCCATCGGACCCTTCCGCTCGGTAGTGTGGTTCGGGTGGTGAACTTAGTGAACGGGAAGCATGTGCATGTCCGTATTACGGACCGGGGGCCCTATGTCAACGGGCGGATCCTCGATCTTTCTCGAGGCGCCGCAGCTCGGATAGGGATGTTGGCAGGGGGACTCTCCGTGGTCCGGGTACAGTTGGTTGGAGAGCGCCGACCAGTGGCATTGCTCTCATCAGAAGCAATGGAGACGGTCTCGACGTCGCTCCTTCTTGGGCGAGAGCAGCTCGGTGAGGGGGCGCTGACGTTCCCTGCGTTACCGTGGGGTCAGTCGGACCCTCTTCTCGTCTATCCTGTTCGGCTCTCTCCTGGCGATATCTGGGTCTCGCGGCGTGCGCGCCGGTTGACGGGGCTACAGACAGCGGATCATACCGACCATACCGAAGTGGCGACGGTCGTCATTTCCTAGGTTTGTCGACTATCGCCCGTCCCGCCGGTTGACAGGCTGTGAGGCTCTCCACTAGACTGCCGACTCCCGGTGGGAACCGGGAAATAGTTCAGATCAATTTGGTATACATGGAGGCCCGAATCCGGATGGCGAAGAAAACGGCGACTGAATCGGACGAAACCAGGCTCAAGAAGAAGGTGGCGGAGAAATTAACCGGCCACAAAAATCCTAAAGAGGACGAAGCGCTTCGTTCGTTGAAGAAGCGGCTGCGGCGGACGCAACGCAAACGGCGCACGGTCACGTTACGCAAAAAGAATTCGGCGAGCAAGAAAACAGCCGCTCCCGCAAAGTAATATCTCGGCTTTGGCCAGTGATGGGCGAGTGAATTATTAAGGTAGTACCTATGGAACAACCACAGCACAAACAAGCATCTGCCAATCCTACTGCCCCGGAGACGGTGAGTGACGAATTCACCGATCAAGTGGCGGCGGATTTGACCGGAGAACTTCCAGTCCCGGTTGTGCCGACGGCGGAGCTTACCGAGGAAGTGGTCCTTGAAGAAGAGAAGGTCAAGGATGAGATCGAGATCCAGATCGATCTGCTCAAGGACTCCGATTGGGTGGTCCGTCGCGAAGCCGCAATCACGCTCGGGGAAATGGGTGACGAGCGTTGTGTGGAGCCATTGTGTAATGCGTTGCGTGACGGCGACTGGCAAGTCAGAGAAGTCGCCATCGAGGGGTTGGGCCAGATCGGTTCTCCCGCTGTCGAACTGTTGATCAAGTTGCTTCGCGATTGGGATGTCAGGAAGTATGTGATTGCGGCGTTGGGGAAGATTCGCGACGAGCGCGTGCTCGATCCGTTGATGCTGCAGTTGAAGAATGACGAGTTTAAGGACGATGCCACGAATGCCCTTGTTGAACTGGGGGAGCCGTCAGTCTCTCGCTTGGTCAAAGCGCTCAAGGACAAGGATGAGATGGTTCAAAAGCAGGCGATCATGGCCCTGGGCCGGATCAAGAGCGCCGAGGCGATCGATCCTCTCATCGTGATGCTCGGTGATAAGGATTGGTTCACCCGGTTGACGTCTGCGGCGGCACTCGAGGCGATCGGCGATGACCGGGGCCGCGATGCGATTAAGCCGCTGATGAAAGATTCGGACATGGTGGTCAGGATGCGGGTGGAGCGAATCCTAGCGAAGTGGAAGAAGCAGCCTGCCAATGCGTAGCGGTTATTGATTCAGTTGCCGGTCGACTTCCCGTTGAATGTCATCGATCTTCTTCAGTGATACCGCTTTCCCCATCGACAACTCCAATCTGACTTCTTGAATCGTGCCCGTGAGTGTTCGTGCGGCGAGCATCGATTCGTCTTGTTTGGCTCCCTTGGTCGCATTCTCCAACGTTTCGGCCGCAGCGCTTAACTGCTTCGCGGCTTCTCCAACGTTTTTCTCGAACAGTTCCGCTTTCGCCTGCACGACCCTCGATTTACTGTCGAGGAGCGCCTGTCGCCTGCGGAGGTCCCGCTCGATCCCTCTCGTCGTGTCGTAAATGTTTCGCGACATGTCTGTGATGGAACGTTGGAGATCCGAGATCGTGTGTTGTAACGTGCCGACCGGGCGTTGGCCGAAATAGAACCCGAGTCCGAATGATGTGGCGGCCAGGACGAGGGCTCCGACGAATTTCCACATGGCGAGATCCTTTCGACTAATGGGATTTGGGGGATGGCGCGGAGCGTCGGAGTTGCTGCAGCAGGCTTCCCGCTGCGGCCAGTCGAATGGCGACGTCTGAGTCCTGCAGCCCTTTCTTGATCAACGGCATCACCGAGGCGGTGCTCCTTCCCAGGGCTTTCGCGGCCATGAGGCGCGGCTGTGGTTGCTGGTCTTGCAAGAGCATTTGTAAAATAACGGCGGCTTGTTTATCGGATGCTACGGCCAATGCGTGGGCCGCAGCGGCGCGTATAGAGGGGTCCTGGTGTCTCGCCAAGTCTGCCGCGAGCAAGATGGCCGATGTGTCGCCCAATCGAAGCAGCCCTTCTGCTGCACTGGCTCGTGCCTGCATGTTGGCATCTCGCGTGAGGGCTTGCAGCAACGGCCGGTTCTCCCGTATTCCCAACCGCCCAAGGCTCGTGGCAGCGATGGCGCGTACGCGCGCGTTGTCATCGCCCAGCGCATGGGTTAAGGGTGCGACCCCACCGGATTGTCCAAAATCACCCAATGCCCCTGCGGCGAATGCGCGGACCGATGGCTCGGGATCGTAGACTCCCTGGCTGAGGACCGGCAGACTTGATGGGCGCTTCAGTTGTCCCAGCACTCCCAGGGCTGCCATGCGAACCTCGGGGTCAGGAAGTGTTGCCGCGCCGGTAATGTCAGTCAGCATATCCAGTTTGCCGAGCCGATAGAGTGCGGCATAGGCGAACACGGCTTCCGGTCCGTCGTCCGTCCTGGCAACCGCAATGAGTTGGGGCATGATGGCCGTGATCTTGGCCTCGCTTAGCGCGTTCATGGCGGCAATACGGACGGCCGGCATGGCATCGTTCATCGCCCGTTGTAGGGGGCCGGACTTTCCTGCGAGGCCGGCCTTCCCGATCGCTTCGGCGGCGCGGGCTCGTACGAGGACCGACGTATCGAGGAGCCCGTCTTCCAGCACGGCTTGTGTCTCTGCGAGGCCGAGTTCAGCTAAAACTGTGTAGGCTGCAATTCGAACATATTCCTGCGAATCGCGGACATGGCTGGTTACAAAGCTGAGGGCCAATGGCCGTAAGAGGGCTCGATCGTCTGGCGCGTCAGGTGGAACCAACCGGTGGTAGAGGATGAGGGCCTCTTCTGGCCGTCCAAGCTTGAGTGCACTCTGAAAAACGAGGCGGATGAGCGATTTCGATGGGGTGGCTTCTGGCGGGATCGATTGCCAGAGTTTCATCACCTGGTCGTACTCGGCATGGTTGAACGCGTTTGTGACCTCGCGTTCAAGGGCAGCTCCTATCGGGGAGTGTGCGGTGCCTGCTTCGGCTACGGGTAGGCGGAGCACGCTTGTCCCAAGACAGAGTAGCAACAGTAACTGCAGCCATATGGCGGCGGTACGACGGTCTGGTATGGGGCTAGGTTGAAGGTCCTTTACCATGTCGAGGGTGTGCGAGCCATAGCCGGTGCATAGAGCTTGTCGACGTATTCCTTGACCATTCGTTTGGTGCAGAATCTGGGAGCATTGGTCCGAAGGTTTTCCTTCATGAGCTGCACCCAGCCGCGGGGTATCCCGTCAAGGTCTCGTTGATAGTAGAGGGGGATGGCCTCTTGCTCCAGCATGCGATAGAGCTGTTGGGCATCGTATTCGTCTTGGGCCTGAATATCCTGGTTTTCGAGTAATGGTTCAATACCCCATCCATTGGCTCCGTTGTAGCCTTCTTTCCACCAGCCATCAAGAACGCTGAGATTGATGACGCCGTTGAGTGCGGCCTTTTGCCCGCTCGTTCCGCTCGCTTCCAAGGGAAAACGAGGGGTATTGAGCCAAATATCGACCCCTTGAACGAGAAATTTGGCCATGTGCATATCGTAGTTTTCGATGAAGGCCACGTGTCCGCCTAGTTTATGGTCGTCGCAAAAACTCAATACTTCATGGATGAAATAGCGACCAGGTTCATCGGCTGGATGGGCCTTGCCGGCAAAGATCAATTGGACGGGACGCCATTGGTTATGGAGTAACTGCTTTAGCCGTTCGAGGTCTCGGAACAGCAAGGTGGCCCGCTTGTAGGTGGCAAAGCGCCTGGCGAATCCGATGGTGAGCGCTTCAGGATCAAGCAGCGTGCCTCGTGTTAAGACTTGCGAGGCTTGGAGGTGGCCTTGCATCCAGCCGCTTCTGGCACGTTCCCGGATGAAGCCCATCAGTTTGCGTTTCCTGGTTTGGCGCACCGCCCAGAGTTCCTGATCTGGAATATCCAGGACCCGTTGCCACATCGCCGTGTCGTCGCATTTGTCAGCCCATTCCGGGCCCAGGTATTTGCCATAGAGTTGGTTGAGTTCCGGTGCGATCCAGGTCGGGGCGTGGATGCCATTCGTCACGCTTCGGATCGGGACCTGCTCAATGGCCAGTCCCGGCCACATATGGTGCCACATCTCACGCGAGACCCGTCCATGTTCACGGCTGACCCCGTTCACATGCGCGGCCAGCCGCATGGCCAGTGCCGTCATGTTGAAGCCTTGTCCCTGGGACTCTGGTGTGTCGCCCAATCGAAGAAAGTCTTCCCGCGAGAGACCCAGTTGATCCCAATAGCCGGTAAAGTATCGGTCCATGAGGTGATGGGGGAACACGTCGTGGCCGGCTGGCACCGGGGTATGGGTCGTAAAGACCGTGCTTTGGCGGATGGCCTCGCAGGCGTCTGCATGCGTCGATCCCTTCTGGATCAATTCGCGAATGCGTTCGAGCGTGAGGAAGGCAGAGTGGCCCTCATTGGCATGCCAGACCGTCGGTGCGATGCCCAAGGCACGAAGCATACGGACGCCGCCGATACCCAACAGATATTCCTGGCAGAGGCGCATCTCTTGATCGCCGCCATACAGTCGAGCTGAAAGAGCCCGGTTCTCAGGGCTGTTCTCGGGGACGTCTGTATCGATGAGGTAGAGGGGCACCCGTCCGGCAAGCACTTTCCAGACCGCTGCCGTGACGACTCGACTGCCGATCTCGACCGTAATCCTGCAGGGCTCTCCCGATGGAGTGAGGGCAGGATGTATCGGCGACTCTGCTTGTTTGAACGGCGCATAGGCCGCTTCTTGCCATCCTTCCGGTGTGATCCGCTGTTGAAAATACCCCTGTGGATACATGAACCCAATTCCCACCAAAGGCACGCCCAGGTCGCTGGATTCCTTGCAATGGTCCCCGGCAAGAATGCCCAAGCCGCCACTGTAAATGGGAATGGACCTATGGAGACCAAACTCCGCGGAGAAGTAGGCGATGGTGGGGGATTTCAAGTCCCCATGTTGTGTTTGAAACCAACTGTGTTTGTTCTGCAGATACTCGTCAAATGTCTTGAGGGCGGCAGAGTACAACCGCATATACGAGGGATCTTGGGTGAGGTGCATGAGCCGATCTGGCCGGACCTTGGCCAGTAACTCGACGGGATTGTGGTGGGTCAGCACCCAAAGGGTTGGATCGATGTGCTCAAATAATCGACGAGCTTCCGGGGTCCAGCTCCACCAGAGGTTATGGGCTAATTCCATGAGACGTGAGAGGCCGGATGGAATGCCATTCGAGACACTGGTTGCTGTTTGTGTAGTATCCACTGCACCTCCTGGTTCTCGTATCGAAGTCTGTGTGCACGCCGGACTTCGCTAGTCTGTACGTGTGGGGAAAATTGAAAATACTCCCGCAGGATGCTCGAAAAGGCCGTTCAGCAAGGCCGCAGGCGAATCGAAACCGGAGGCGTACCCTCGGGGGTACGTTGAGGATTTCGATGAGTCGACCTGCCTGCGCGAAGCCGCTTCGGCGAAGGCAGGGAACGAAGCTGGCGGACTTTTTCGGCATCCTGCTAAAGCGGTCAGGCGTGACCGGCTTTATGCCAGGACGTCCATTCGTCGGAGAATGCCACGGAGGCATAACGTTCGCCAAGGATTTTTGCCACTCGATTCATCAGCCTGGTGACCTGTTGCATGTCCTCCGGAGGAAGATCTTGCCGGAATCGTGGGTGCAGTCCCCAGCGCGTTTCGACTTCTTCTCCCTCGACGGTTGACATCACGCTGACGAGTTTAATTTCGGTTCCTGTTGGCCCCTGAGGTTCGGGTGTCGTAGGGGGCGGTGGCAGGGTGGATACGGTTGCGGTCGCTGGAGCGGCGGCATTGACTGCAGCGGCTGGTGGCGCGTCTCCGGCTAAGACTGCTTTGATGGCTGGAATGACGGCGCTCGCGCAGAGGGTTGCTGCCGAGGAGACGTGCTCGTTCCCGGCGATGCCCATCGCATCGGCGACTCGTCCGCCAAAGTCTTTCAGCATCTCGTTTTTTTCGGGGGTGTCCTCGGTGACCAGAAACCGGTATCGCTCATAGGTCTGCCGGCTTTCTGCCACCGCCGCACCGACGGTGAGCATGATTTCGGTTTGGTCGGCGCCAGTGCCGAATGCCGGTTCAAGCACACTTTTTAATTGCAGTGTCACCGCGTCTTCGAGACTGTCCATAAACAGAGGCTGGTCTTTGATCGGCAAGTAGAGAATGGAGAGCCGGTCCGTGAGGTTGAACATAACTTTGAGGAATTCAAGGTAGATGCCCCACTCATCGTGCCGTTTCAATTTCAAGGCTCGCTCCGGGGCGTTCCGTTTCATAACGCTCACGGATTCGCCGGCGACGGCGAGTATCAATTCGGCGATCCCGCGGAGTTGCGATTGGTATTCTTTGTGAGCTGTTGCCATAGCGTCTCCTAATTCAGTGGTGCGATTATAACGGAGACACGTTCACCAATCAAAGAGGCTGTTTCAGCAATGCCTTGTGGGTTCGGTGCCTCGCGGGTACGATTGCATTAGCGGAATGCTGAAAAAGGAGGAGGATGGAACCTGATGATCTTCTGTGCTCGCGCAACGCGCGGCCTCCGAAGAATGGGAAGGGTAGCCTGGCTGTCCTCCTGCTCGCGGAACGCGCACGATCAGAATGTGCTCGTTCGACGCGCGCAATCGAGGATCGACCAAGCTACCCTTGAAAATGAAATGAGGAATTGGGAAGACGCAAGCAGTTGGGGTCATCCCAGCCACCCCTTAATAAAGTGATAGTGCGCTGAGGCTTTGCTGGACAGTCTGTTTGAGCATTCCGAGTTGTTGAATGTTGGATTTTTTGCGGAGAAGATTGCAATGAAGAAATCCAGAGGCTGGCTGTTATGCGTTGTCGGGTTGCTGGCGATGGCGGGGCCATTCGGTTGTAATCAGGCAACGCCGACAGAGAAGACGAAGGCTGCGGCGGAGTCCGGCAATGCGGCGACGCAGGCAGCAGGGCAGGCTGCGGTGGATGCGATCAAGACTCCGATGGATAAGGCCCGTCAGGCAGAAAGTGTATTGGAACAGGCAGCTGAGCAGAGGGCCGCTCAGAGCAAGGAATCGACGCAGTAGGCAGTAGCAGGGGGAGGGGTGGCCTGGTTGGTCCCCCGTGCTCACGGAACCCCCACGATGAAGCAGTGGTCGTTCGACGTGCGCAGTTGGG
>VFKF01000105.1 GCA_009885705.1 Nitrospira sp.
AACACTTCACCGCTACAGTAGTCGCCAAACAGATAGGCCCCGCGAAGCGCGGGCATCGCGAGACCACGATAGACATACCCGCCGATAATCGAGCAGCGGCCTCCCGCGCGGCGATCTCCGTCGTGACGATATTCCATGACCGGCAGAGCGAGCCCCTCCGTCGGGCAGGCGGTTGCGGGATTGAAACAATGGAAGCCCTCCATCAGACGCCACCCGTAATTCCCTCCGCGCGTGACGAGATCGATCTCTTCCCATTTGTACTGCCCCACATCGGCAACCCAGAGCTCTGCCCGGTGGAAGTCGAAGGAAAACCGCCAGGGATTCCGCAACCCGACGGCATAAATTTCAGGCCGACCGCCCTCTTTGACAAAGGGATTATCCGCCGGGATCGCATAGGGATCCCCATGGTCCACATCGATCCGCAAGATTTTCCCTAACAGCTCATTGAGATTTTGCCCGCGATTGCCCGGGTCGCCTGGGCCCCCTCCATCACCAAGACCGACATAGAGATATCCGTCAGGGCCAAACGCCACCATGCCGCCGTTATGATTGGACTCGGGCTGCATGACGACCAAGAGCACATGCTCATGTCGCAACGCGACATCCGGCGCTCCGCCACGCCGATACTCCGCCACGACCGTAGCGCCATCGGGTTGTCTGGTGTAATTCACAAAGAAACGCCCGTTGCGGCGGTAGTCCGGATGAAACGCCAGACCCAAGAGCCCTCGCTCAGGGTCGTCCGTCAACACGCGGTCGCGCAGGTCCAAAAACGGCGCCTTCTGCAGAACGCCTTGTTCGATAATACGTATCGTTCCAAGCTGTTCCACCACAAACACACGTCGGGATGCATCGCCGGCATGCGTGAGGAACAGCGGACGTTCGAGCCCTGCGGTCACAAGAGGCGCCAGGTGGATCGACGAGGATTGAGTTGGAACCGATTCAGCTCCGGCCTTCACGGGTAGGGACATCGGCAGCGCAAGCGTGAGCGCGATGACCACGGTTGCGCACAGCCGAATGGACAGGTCTTGCATCATCAATGACTCTCCCGATCACGCATTTCAATGTATTGAATCAACGCCCGGTAGGTCAACTCTCTGATCTTAGACTTACAGGGAGCCTGGCTCCCAATATTCCCCTCGATCCACACCCGGTCGGATACCTGCGCCGTCGCATCATTACAGAGGCTCCACATATGATGGAGAAAACCTTCGGGCAAGCCCACTTGCATCCCTTCAGATTCAATACGGTCATCCAACAAGGCCAGGAGATCGGAAATCGCCTGATCCGAACGGTAAGGCGTCACCGTAAACCCGAACCGCTCCTCTG
>VFKF01000055.1 GCA_009885705.1 Nitrospira sp.
GGGGGGCAGTATCAATGGTGGTGCGCAATGGATGGCCGCAACGCTTAATTCGCGAACTGCTCGCGCGGCCTGGCGTCTCTGAGTTATACCTGGGCGGTACCGGCGCCGGGCCGGTATACGTTGGTCGTTCGCGCAACCGATGGATCGGGGAAAGTCCAAACGTCGATCGAGCAGGACCCTGTGCCGGACGGTGCAACCGGACTCCATGAGATTACCGTAACGGTTGTCTAGGCCTTGCGTTCGTAAATAATTTCGCTGCGATAGTGCATGCCGTGATGTGTTTTGAGCGAAGGGGCTGTTCTCTGTCAGCGCTTGAGGAAGCGGCCGGTCGTTCTCTCGAATCCTATCGGATGTTCTCGGTTGCCAGTTGTTATCGGAGTAGGCCTGCCTGTCTGCAATGCTATTCAGCGCGACGTCTCATTCTGCGGATCGATGAGCATTGTGTGATCGCGCTTGTGTGTTCCCCCGCTCTTGGTGGGTTCCCGTCAATTTTGCCCCGCGAAACCTTGACGTGGCTAGTGCGTGGACACTACACTTTTGGAATACTGGTATTTAAGGAGGTGCCCATGGCTGAACTGCGAGTACTTAATAGTGGGAAGAAGTCATCGTCATTGCAAGATGCAGTTGCACTGACCACTCAGTTGGTCGCTGGTCTGGAAAAGATCGGGCTGGCGATGAAAAGCCGGACGTGGCGACGTGAAGGTCGCGCAGGTCTCGGCCCATTGCAGCGGCAGGTCCTCACGCTCCTTCGGTCCAAGCCGGGGCAACGTGCGACGGTTTCGACTGTTGCGAACGAGCTGGCCGTCAGGCTTCCCACTGCGTCGGAAGTCATCGCGACGCTCGAGCGGAAACAGTTGGTGCGCCGGAAGCGAGACACGAGCGATGGACGTGTGGTGACGGCGCAATTGACGGCCAAAGGAAATCGGTCTTGTACGCCTTCGACCGGTATGCCGGATCGGCTGGCGACCGCGGCGGACACCCTCTCGTCACCGGAGCAAGTCATGCTCCTTACGTCTCTGGTGAAAGTGATTCACAGCCTCCAGGAACAGGGGGAGATTTCAGTCGCGCGGATGTGTGTGTCCTGCCAGTACTTTCGCCCCAACCACTATGACAATGCGGATCGACCACATCATTGTGACTATTTGAACGCGTCGTTCGGGGATCGTTCGCTTCGTTTGGATTGCCATGAGTATGAGGCGGCGCCGGTCGCGCAGGTCGATGCGGCCTGGGCCAATTTTTCCCGTTCACGTACCGCGTAGCGTCTGTCTCTCTGATGCTCGTGCGAAGTTGGTATCTGTTGGTAAGGAAGTAGGGGAACGATGGGTGAAGGAAGAACGGCCATGTCGGTGAAGAACGGCTCGAACGGCTCGCCTGAGGATGAATGGCTCGGGGCTGAGGCCCATATGCCGAATTTCAATCGTGAGCTTCGCCGTCGTGAGCCAAGGCGAACGGGTGTTCCGTCCTTGTGGATGCTCGGTGCCCTCTTTGCTGCAGGCCTGGCGGCCGGAGGTTTAGCGATGCGTCTTTTCGACCGACGGTCTCGCCCCTCCTAGCGGATTACTACAACGTCACACGCGCAGAAGCTCTGGTGCGTGAATTGTCCTCGTTTCATATCTTCTCAGCGCAGTCCTTTTCGATATAACAGGTAGTCGGCTTCGATCTGCGTGAGCAGATCGTCCAACGAGGCTTGGACGGCCTCTGCAATGGGCGCCTGTTCTGAAGATGTCACCCACCTGACGCTCGAGCCCAGCGCGTCTTTTTCCACCAGATAGGATTTGATCGGCGGTTTGTCCGTTGGGCCAAGGTCTGTTTCCAAGCGCAGACTGTAGCGATAGTTGCCTCGGGATCGCATCGTCAGCCAGGCTTTGATGGTCAAGGTGAGGTCGGCCGGTTTGTCGCCTGCCGAGGCAAAGGTTTGGCGCGATTGGATGTAATTAATCGTGGCGGCGCGTAGGTCCTGTGCCGGCCAGTCCAGCAAGGCGATGCCCGGCATATGGTCGGCTCCTTCCAAGGCGAGAAAGGGCACCACGACAGAGAGGGATTGGGGAATGATGGTCGGTGACACTGCTGGGGGTGCAGGGGTCACGTGAATTCGATGGCCACAACCCCAGCTGAGCAAGAGGAGCCCGCTAAGAATACATCCCATGGCTTGGCGCAGGAGACGGTTGCCGTTCACGGGTTCGTCGTGGCGGGCGTGGGTGGATTGAGCATGTCCAAATCTTTCAAGGCGCGCAGAGCCTGCTCACGGTATGGTTGGTCTGTGGGATTCGTATAGGTGTCGATCACGCGTCGGTAGGTGGCGCGGGCTTGGGGGTACTGGCGTTTGATGGCGAAGTATTGGCCCAGTGCGAGCCAGTTTGTGGCTGCGGCTTCATTGGCCGTTTTCATCAATGCAAATTCGCGCTCGACATGTGTCGTGCCTTGTTGCGCGGCTCGTTTTTTGACGGTGTCCCCCATCTGGCTTGCCATGGCTTCGATCTGTTCGTTGGCTCGGATCGCGGATTCCACGCGATTGGTTTTCAAATTGTCATAAAACGTCTCAGCATGATTTTTGATCTGGTTCGCCCGTTCCTGGTAGGTATCGTGGGCGCAACTTGCGACGAGCAGGCCGCAGGCAACGAGCAGAATTGGTGCACAGGATATGGGTCTTGGTCTGGTCATGAGTCGTGCTCCTTGGGTCTCTGCCGGATGAAGGTTCAACTCCATTGGCAGGGTTTATCCTACCGAATTCGGAGCGGAAACGCGACCGGCAGCCTTGTCCAATGACACATGAGCCTGAACGGAGAGCTGTGAATCCAAGGTGAGATGAGCCTGACGGGGTGGAAGTTGGGATCATGGAGGCATGATCGTGACATTACA
>VFKF01000269.1 GCA_009885705.1 Nitrospira sp.
AGGGACGGGAATACGATCTCCTCACGGTGCTGGCGGCGCTGGATGAGGACATGGCGGAATGGCTCTTCGATCTCCTCGCTGAAGCCTCCTGCTCTGTGCTCATTGATGGGCCGGCCGATGACAAGCTGTCTTATGCCATCATGGCGGCCTTGGAGCTTCCTCTCCAGGCGAATCTGACCCATCCGCTCAAGCTCAAGATCGACCCGGTCGCGACGGCAGATTTGCTGCACCGACATCTTCGCCTCTCAGCTGGGACCGTCGTGCGAGTCGAGTCGCGCCTCCTGACCGATTCGACGTTAGAGCCGCTCAGTCTCCAGGGATTGAACGATCATTTGAGCTCGGTCGCGGATTCGCAACGGACCACATCGATTGCGGCCCGGCTCTATCCGCCTGTCGAGAGCACGGCGTTTCTCTTCTTTGAGTTGATCGGGGTGCCGGATTCGGGACTGCCCGATGCGCTGGAAGACCGGCATCGCCGGGCGCTCCTGGAAGGCCTTGTGGAACAATGTCCCGAGTTGGCGCTCGCACCCGATATGCTTGAGGCGCCGGTGTACGCCGCCTACGCCATGTTCGATGCGCAAAATGCCGTGCGGCTCCATCGCTTGGCAGATGAGACCGCCGCCGTCTGGCGCGATCTGGACCCTCTCGTGCGTGCCCGCACGATCGTGCACCTCCATACGCAATGTGGAAACGGTGTCTACATGCCGGTCTGGACCGATCTGTTCGATCCCGAGCTGCCAGAAGACCATGGTCCGGTCTGGACCTCTCCCGATGTCTGGGTCTTCACGGCCGATTTGCCGATCGAATGGCCTGGAGAGATGCTCACCAACCGTCTCCTCGCTGAGGGCTGCACTAGGTTCGAAAATCACATCGTCGAGACCCCAGAGAACTGACCGTCGCTTCCCCGTCTCCTTCTCCCAGTATATTGTCCAGCGCGACAGCCCTTACGAATCCTCGTCCGTAAAAACAGGACAATTCATCGATTTTTTTCACGGCTTATCCTATGCTGAGACCGGTCAGATAGGGAGCAATCATGGCACAGCAGCAGTTTTCAAACGGGATCATGGCCGGTGCCATGACCGTGCTTGGTCTCGGGCTCGTCTGGGGGGCGGTGGCGGTGAATTTCCCGTCACAAGAAGAGCTGTCTGCTGCTGCAGTACCGGCTGAGACTCGTCTGGCTACACATCCCGCGTCTCCTGTGCCTGCGAAGCCTGAGTTAGACCTCACCATTCCCGGTGTTCCTCCAATGACTTCATCGGCTGTCAGGCCGAGGCGAGGGGAGGAACGGTCGTCCGATACAGCCGTTGATGTTCCAGCGGTGACGCGGTTTAACCCTCGTGCCGCACAGGTTGCAAAATTGAGGTGCGAGTCCGAGATCGAAGAGTTGTGTCCGGATTCCCCAGACGGTGCTGCACGCACGCATTGTCTGGAGCAGAAGGCCAGAAAGCTATCTCCGCTTTGCCAAAGCCAGGTGCGTGAGCGGTTTGTGAAGTGGAAGGAAGATCGAGGCCGGATGATGGCCGCCTGCGAAGAGGATGTGAAAAAGTTTTGTCCCGACGTCGTACCAGGAGGCGGGCAGATTCTCCAATGTCTCCAATCGAATGCCCCGGACGTGTCGGACCGATGTTACGAGACCCTTCCGAAGGGTACGCTCTACGTTCAATAGTCGTATGTGTCTTAGCGAACGGCTGGTTTGGATCCAGAGAGCAGATAGAACGTCAATTGGACGCCCGCTACGTCGATCTGATCCCCATTCTTCAGTACTTGTTGTCCCACGACATGTGTGCCGTTGACGAGCAGCGACTTCGTGCCTTGCGAAGGGCTAATGGCGTAGCTCTGGCCTCGTTGGGCGATTCGTGCTGCGGACTTTGGGGCAAACCAACCGGTCAACCGAATGGCCGCTGCGTCTTGTGATCCAATGAGCGTGACCTGTTTGTCGAGGGGGTATTCCAACCGATCGGTCTTCCCGGCCACAACCAGGACCTTGGCGCTGAGCGTCGGTTCCTTGTCGGGACGGTTCGATCCTGTGAGTGCAATGGTTCGATCCAAATCGGCTGATGGGGGTGTCGCCGCCGTGTTGGCTGTCGCATGCTCTTGGAAAACGAGCCGGTGTTGGCCGATGGTAATCACGTCCGCGTCATGGAGTTGGTGGCGCGTGATCGATTGTCCATTGATGGCCGTGCCGTTGGTGCTCTGTAAGTCTTCGAGGAAAAAGACAGCCTGAATCTTGACGATCCGTGCATGGTGCCCTGAGACGGCTGGGTCGTCGATGGCGAGGGTATTGTCGGCCTTCCGACCGATCGTCACGGTCTCATGGGTGAGCTCGATTTGCCGTGAGACCTTGCCGTGAAGTTTGATCAGTAATGTGGCTGGTTGTATCAGCGCTTCCTGCATGATCTGGCCTCCCGTACAAGATTTCTCTGATGGGTCATGCGACAAACCGTTGTTTGAGCCGCTCCCATAGTCCGGTATGAAGTGCGTTCCGCAGTGCTACGACGACCACGGTGGTATTGTCGTCGCCCCCGGCTTCATTCGCCATGGCGATGAGGCGATCTGACAGAGCAGGGATGTCGTCCGAGCCGCTCAATACGTGAAGGATGTCGTTCGGGCGGACTCCACGAGTGAGTCCGTCCGAACAGAGCAACAGCAGGTCCCAACTTTTCACCGGCACCTCCGTCAGTTCAACCTCCACGTGGCTGTCGACACCGAGGGCTCTCGTCACGATATTTCTACGGGGAGATCGTTCCGCCTCTTCTTCTGTCATGACCCCCTTGAGAATTTGTTCGGCGACCCAGGAATGGTCTGTGGTGAGGGCGTGGATGGCTGCGTTTCGGATGAGGTAGAGCCGGCTGTCACCGACATGGGCGATGGCGAGCATCTCCTCCGAGAGTCGTGCTGCGACCACGGTGGTGCCCATGCCTTCATAGTCAGGTCTGGTCCACGACTCGCGAAGGATGATCTCGTTGGCCGCTCGAATCGCGCTGGCGAGACGATTGGCCGCAGCAGACATCGTGGGATCGCGGGGGCCGATTAGCGGAAGGTCTGGGTTGTTGGCTGCTTCGGTTAGATGTGTGCGAATCGCTTCGACGGCGAGGGCGCTGGCAATTTCGCCGGCGTTACTGCCGCCCATGCCGTCGCAGACGACATAGAGTCCGAGCTCAGGGTCGACCACAAAGGAGTCTTCGTTGTGGGGGCGCTTGAGGCCGGTATCGGACTTGGCGCTATGCACTCGTTCGAAGGACAGACGACACCTCCCTTAGGCCGCGAGACTCTGCAAACAGGCACGGAGCTCGCGCGCGAATTCGTCCGCACGCCGATACCGGTGAGGCAATTCTTTCTGTAACGCCCGATCGACGATCTCCTGCACCATCGGGGGAAGATCCGGCCGCAAGGTGTGAATGGCAGGATGCGGATGATGGGCGATGCTGAACAGCAGGGCTGACAAATTATCGGCGGTGAACGGCGGCTGTCCCGTGAGGAGCTCGAACAACACGACGCCGAGTGAAAAAATGTCCGACCGGCCGTCCACTTTTTTCCCTGAGATTTGTTCCGGGGACATGTACGTCGGTGTGCCCATCACCATATTCGTTTGCGTCTTGCTGCTCGAGGCGATTTTGGCAATGCCGAAATCCATGACTTTCACGATGCGATCTTTCGTGAGCATGATGTTGGCCGGCTTGATATCGCGATGGACGACGCCCTGCTGATGGGCATAGTCCAGCGCGTCTGCGGCAGTGGCCACAATCAGCAAAACCTCGTTGAGCGGCATCAAGTTGGGTTGCCTGGCCCATTGCTTCAGTGGGGTTCCCTCGATGAGCTCCATGGCGATATACCCCAGATCATTTTCCTCTCCTGCGTCATAGATCGTCACGATGTTGGGATGGGAAAGGCGCCCGGTGGATTCTGCTTCCCGAAAAAACCGCGCCTTGATGTCTTGCAGCTTGTCGTTGTTGTCGATCTGGTCGAGCCGCATGGTTTTGATGGCCACGAACCGTTGGATCGTGGGGTCTTTTCCCAGGTAGACCAGCCCCATCGCCCCACGCCCCAGTTCTTTCAATACGCGATAACGCCCGAGCATGCCAGGTGTGGAGGGGGTGGAGGTGACGATCGTTGACGTGGCGGAGTGACTCTTCGATTCCGACGGAGCCTCTGCTGCATCTTGTTCTTCCTCCTCCTCTTCTTGCACCCCTTGGCGTCTGGTCTGGAGAGGGGGATCGAAGGCTCTGCATAGCGAACGATAGTTCATGAGCCATGCCGTTGTGAGCCAGAGCCCGGAGCCGACCAGCCCAATGGCATAACCCCCCCGCGAATCGAGCAGAGCCGATCTGCTCGACGAGTGGCAGGCCGACCGTTCTCAAGGCTTTATAGGCGAAGAGGATCACGATCAGGGTCGTGAGCGGAAGGACGAGGCTGCGGAGAAAGCTTGAGCCACGGCCATTGTCCGGGAACTGCTGTGACGCCGCAAGGGCAAGGAGCCAGAGGATGATCAGCGCGAGGAGGTCTGCGCCCAACCGAATGATGTGAGGACCACTGAGCGCCAGGTATGGAATCGTGGCGGATTGGGCCACGGCCATGCTGCTCAGCAAGGGGCCGGCTAGGAGCACGGCCAAGATGGCAAAGGTGTAAGGAGCGATCCAAGTCCAGGATTTCGACATAGAGATTTGCGAGACGATTCGTGAACGTCTCAAAGTGTAACGGATGGGATGGGAGAGTCAACGAATTGGGGTAAATGAACGAAAGGCTGAAGGCTAAGGTTCGAAGGCTGAAGACTGAAGGCTTCAGTGTGGGGATCTTCGTAT
>VFKF01000197.1 GCA_009885705.1 Nitrospira sp.
AATAACGGGTGTAGGGAGTGATGGGGATGAGATGGATTGGCACGCCTGCTTGCGTGATGGCTTTTCCTGATGGTGAACTGAGAAACGCCTGTCCTGTCAGACTACTTCGTCCTTTCTGCTTGTAGGCAAAGAAGTCCTTTTCGTTCCACGGCGGTTGGTTCGAGGAGGTTGGCTCAAGCGCTTGTCCCGATAGGGGACAGAGGCTCGCGAGGAGCACGAAGAGCACGAATCCGAACCGGAGTCGGTTAGGGTATCGCATGGTCCTCAAGTGGTTGGGGTTGATGAATCCTTGTCCGTTGTTTGTGGTGCAGTTGCCGCTTTGTGTTTGAGTGCTCGGCCTTTGTCCGGAGTCGGGTCTGTGACGACGCCATAGATCTCCCGCCCTTCGTGGCCTTCCGGGAGATATTCGGTGATCGGCAGGCCGTCTTCCTTTACGAATAACAGGCAGTGGCAGTATTTGTAGATCTGCATTTCGTCGCAGGCGCACATCCATCGACGGAGTTTGGCTTCTGCCTGTTTATCTTTGTAGAAGTTACAGGGGCAGAGGGGTTTGCCCAGCTCGTCGATGTGCATCGCGAGGCCTTTGACCACGGCTTCGGTGACGGCGGGCATGGGATGCATGGAGGTTCCGCTCTTCTCTGCGAAGCCCTTCACGTACTTCCACATTTTGTCGAGACTCTCTTGCTTGGGCTCGGCCATCACAACTCCTTTGGCAAGGGGCTAGTGGCGAGAGGAAGGACGAGGGTTTCTGCCCCCTAGTCCCGTGCCTCTCGCCCCATGCCAGCGCATCAGCGCCTAGTTTACAAGCGCCAGGGCGTCCTTTACAATCCAGCCCTCCCCTCACATGCCGTAGGATTGGATCGAGAATCGAGATGTCGGATACCCATCAGCAATTGATCGTGAAGTTGGCGGAGGAGCTAGGGCCAGCCACGGCCCAGCACCTGGTTGCTCGCCTCGTCGAGGCCTCGGTCAAGCCGAATCAAGCGGAAGGTGTGTTGCTGCTGCTCGATGAACTACATGAAATATCTCCGAAGGTCGCCCGTGCTGCAATCGAGTCGTTTCCTGACTTACAGCGGCGGGATCGGCTCAGCGATGCGGTGGCTTGGCTGGATCTGGGGATTGCGCTCGCCGGCTCATCCGGTGCGATCGGATTGAAATATTTCAAGGAGAGCCCGCTGGTCTTGGGCCTGATCGAGACTCCATCTGGCCGGTCGTTGGTGCTGAAAACGGCGTTGGAACTGGCCGAGCAGGATGCGAATGTGGCGCTGGAATTCCTCCGCGTGTCGGCAGAAGCGGTCACGGTTATTCAGCCGGATCAACTAGAGGCCTGGCTGGAAATCGGGTTCGAGCTGACGCAGGTCGATTTTGTCGTCGCTCTGGAGTATATCCGCCAAATTCCCGCGGTCGCCCGTGTGTTGCCAATCGAAGAGGCCAGAGCCTGGGCGACGTTCGGATTGAAACTCATTTCTCAGAATAGTTTCGGCAAGACCGACTATTTCGGAACCATCGAATTTCTCCGCACCAGCCCGCTCATCCTCGGCGATCTCGAAGACCAGTCGGTGCGAGCTAAAGTCATTACCGTCGGGTCGTTGCTGGCTGAACGGGATCCCGGGGCCGGCATCGCCTGGTTATCGGAATCGCCCCGTTTGTTGCGTGCCGTGCCGAATGAAGAATGGCGATTGAAAATATTGCAGTACGGGGCCTTAGTGGCCGAGCGCGATGCCGACACGGCGTTGGCCTATTTGCGCCGCGCGCCTGAATTGGTAACGGTGATCGGCGAGTCTGCCGAAGCCATGACTCGTTTTGAGGCCTGGTTTACCGCGGGCATGGAAGTGCTGGCGTACAGTGTCGAGGGAGCCAGGGCCTATTTTGCCCTGGAGTCGCAGAAGGCGCTGACATCGGTGGAAGCGGCCTTAAGTGGTGTGCCGCTGCGGCAGGTCGCGCGGACCATCAAACTCTTCGTGCAAGGGCTTTGCGGCATGGACCTGACGATTCAGGCGCTTCCCGATTCGCTGAGCCAGGAGACCCCTGCGCGAGCGACGGTAAGCCAGGATGGGCGCATCATTTCGCTGCCGGCGCTCCTCCGCCGTTATCCCACGGCCGAGGAGAATACGCGATTGTATCTGGTGATGGCGGCTCACGAGGCGGGGCACATCGAGTTCGGGACCTACCAGCTGACGCTTGAGCCGCTCGCGGATGTGGTCATGGCTCTGCGCGAGAAGTATGGCCGAGTGAAACAGGCCGAGCCGGATAGTTTGGCGGCGCTGTTTCGTTTCTACCCCCATCCGGGGCTGATCCAGGACCTCTGGACGCTTGTCGAAGATGCGCGGGTGGAGTTCCTGTTGCAGCGAGAGTATCCGGGGCTCCAGCGGGATCTCCAGCAATTCGCGCGAGAGGCGATCACGACGCGGTCGTTGACACATGGGCTGACGGTCAAAGAACTCGTCGTCGATCAACTGCTCCAGCTGTCGACCGCCGCGTCGCAGCCGGTTGCGATTCATGAGGCGATCAAGGACGAGATTGCTGTCCTCTGGCCGATGTGCCAGGCCATTCTGGCTCCAACGGCGACGGCGGAAGGGGCCGTGCGTCTGGCCCATGCACTCTATATAAAGCTCGAAGAATTATTGGCGCCGAAAGGGGCGATGATCCAGGCCGATCAGGCCGGTGACGCCTCAGAAGAGCTGGGTGTCGGCCCGTCCGCTTCCGATCAGACTGGTGAGGACTATCGCCCCGTCACCAACTGGGTGTACCGTGGGGCCATGAACCCTGAGTTCATTCGTCAGAATGCGCAGGATGGACGGACGTCGGACGATCAGCAGCAGTCAGAAGAGATTCAACGGATGGCGAGCGCGGCAGGCGGATCGCAGGAGGCCTCGTCGCAGGGCCAACAGAATCGAGGGGGCACACGCACGGAGACGGAGGGGGATCGGCTTGCCGGAGGACGGCAGTTGCCCTCCCAGGTGGAAGAGCTCTTGGCCGTGAAGGTCGAGCAGCCGGCGCCGATCGATCATGCCGGGCTTGGCGATCGTGCCGTGCGTTATCCGGAATGGGATCAAGGAATTGACGACTATCGCCTCAACTGGTGCCGCGTCGCCGAACGGGCCGCGGAGGAGGGGAGCGGGGATATTGTCGCGGCGACGTTGAGCGCCCATGGCAGTGAGGTCTCCGCCCTTCGACGGTTTTTTGAGGGTTTGCGGCCACCGGGGCTGCGGCGGGTGCCGGGCCAAGCCGATGGCGATGAGCTGGATGTGGATGCGGCGGTTCGCATGTGCGCGGAGCGCGCGGCGGGCATCGATCTGTCGGATCGGATCTATGTCAGGCGGGAGCGAAAAGAACGGGATGTTGCGGCGGCCTTTCTGGTCGACGTGAGCGGATCGACCAGTCGTCAGTTAGAGAGTGGCCGCCGCGTGATCGACCTGGAAAAAGAGGGGCTCGTGCTGCTCTGTGAAGCGCTTGAGGCGGTCGGAGATCAATATGCGCTCTATGGCTACTCGGGCCAAGGCCGCGGGCAAGTGGACTTTCTGGTGATCAAGGATTTCGACGATCAGTTGGGCGGGAAGGCGGCGCAGCGGTTGGGCGGACTGGTTCCCATGCAGCAAAATCGCGATGGGGCGGCCATTCGCCATGCGACCGCCAAATTGCTGGCGCGCGAAGCGCGGACGAGGCTGCTCGTCCTCATCAGCGATGGCCGTCCGCTCGATGACGGCTATAAAGACGAGTATTCGCTGGAAGACACCAAAGCGGCGTTACGGGAGGCGCGTCAGCGTGGGGTCCATCCATTTTGTATTACGATCGATCGGGAGGCCGATGGGTACGTCCGGAGAATGTACGGGGATGTGCAGTTTGCCGTCATCGATCATCTGGAAGCGCTGCCGAAGCGATTGCCGAAGATTTACCAACGGCTCACGACGTAATACGTGAAAGGTCGAATGTCGCGGAAGGGACGCGTCGCAATTGTGGACTCAACATTTCACGTTTCACGAGAAATACAACATGGCTAATGAAACTGACCGACCGACTGTCCCGCCCTGGCTCTATAAGTTGTTTTCAGGGAATCAGTATCCCTATGTGCGTCGCTTGGCGAAGTTTGCCCAGCCGACGAAGTCGGGGGAAGATCGCCAAGAGCCGACGAAGGAAATGATCGAGGCTAAGTTTTGGGAGGTTTACCCCCGCTGTTGGGCCAAGATTCTTCAAGAAGTGAAGGTGGGCATGATCGTCGTGTTCCACGAACTTGGAGAATATCCAGCGGGAGGGTTTCAAGAGTTGGTCGACGATCCGGACGGTTTTCTTGCCAAGAACTATGGCAAGAAGAAGATTAAAGTTAATTTCTATGACGGAGACAATTTCGTCTGCACGATCAATTTTAAAGTCGCGGGGTGGACGGAGCACGAGGGGGGGCATTGAACAGAAGCCGGTTGCATTCTGCCCCTGCAGAATGCGAATGATGAGGCGGGCTTGTTTGCGGTGCGCAGGTGAGGCCCGCATCACCCTGACAGTAGGGAGCCAGTACGAACCATAGAGGTGAGATGATGGGCAGACCGAAGATTACGGTGGTGGGTGCGGGGAACGTCGGGGGCACGACGGCGCAACGGCTGGCAGAGAAGAACGAGTACGAAGTCGTACTCGTGGACATTGTCGAGGGGGTCCCGCAGGGGAAAGCGCTCGATATCTCACAGGCCGGTCCCGTTTGCGGCTACAGCACCAGCGTGGTCGGCACCAACGGCTACGATGAAACGGCCGGCTCAGCCGTGGCGGTGATCACGTCCGGTATTCCCCGCAAGCCGGGGATGAGCCGTGACGAGCTCTTGACCACGAACGCCAAGATCGTGAAGTCGGTCGTGAAGGAATTGGTGTCTCGATCGCCAAACGTCATCCTGATTCTCGTCACGAATCCGTTGGATGCGATGGTCCATGTGGCGCGGCTGGTCAGTGGTTTGCCGAAATCCAGGGTCTTGGGGATGGCGGGAGTCCTCGATTCTGCCCGCATGCGGGCGTTTATTGCTGCCGAATTGAATGTGCCGGGTCCCGACGTCCATGCCATGGTCCTTGGGGGACATGGCGACACGATGGTGCCGCTGGCTCGTTATACGACGGTGAAGGGGAAGCCAGTTTCGGAACTGATGTCGAAGGAGCGGCTGGATGCGATCGTCAAGCGGACACGCGAAGGCGGAGCCGAAATCGTGGGCCTCTTGAAGACCGGCAGCGCGTTCTATGCCCCATCGGCCTCGGCGGTCGACATGGTCGAGGCGATCATGAAGGACCAGAAGCGGGTGTTGCCCTGTGCCGTGCTCTGCGAGGGCGAGTATGGATTGAAGGATGTAGTGGTTGGGGTTCCGGTCAAGCTGGGCCGAGGCGGGGCGGAACAGGTGGTCGAATATGAATTGACGGCAGAGGAGCAGGCAGGGCTGGCGAACTCGGCTCATGCCGTGCGCGAGCTCTGCGCGACCGTCGATCGGTTGATGGCCTAACGTGATTGTGTTCGAGGTCCGCTTGACAGAAGAAGCGGGCCTGCAGTAGAGACAGCGACTGAGCAGTACACCTAATGAGGAGATACAATGAAATTTCTTGAGAATCCGATGCAAACGATGGGCGTGGGATTCGCGCTTGCGGCGGTGTTGATTGTGGGTTATCTCGGCATGGCCGGCATTGCGATTGGTGATGCCGACTGGGCCGGTTTGTTGTTGCGCTGGGTGCACTTTTTGGCCGGCATTACCTGGATCGGTCTGTTGTATTTCTTCAACCTCATCAATGCGGGGTTCTTGAAGAGCTTGGATGGTCCGACCAAGAACATCGTGATTCCCAAGTTGATGCCTGCCGCGTTGAACTGGTTCCGTCATGGCGCAACAGTCACGGTGTTCGCCGGGATTGCGCTGTACGTTTACATGTACTCGAAGGGTGGAACCGGTGCGATCGCGTTGGGAATCGGCGGGCTCTTGGGCCTCATCATGATGATCAACGTCCATGCGATCATTTGGCCGAACCAACAGAAGATCATTGCGGCCGTAACGGCGGCAGCCCAGGGAACGCCCGCTCCGGCGGAAATGGCCCAATGGGGGCGGACCGCGCTTCTCGCGTCGCGGGTGAATTTTATGTTGTCGATTCCCATGTTGTTATTCATGGGAGCCGGCAGCCACATCAAGTAAGACTCGGTGCAGCAAGGCCGGCGGGGAAACCTGCCGGCCTTGTTCCTTTCTTCCTGTCCCTGCCTCAGTCCTCTCCCATCGTTCCCCTGCTATGCCCAGATGGCCCATATGCCCTGTTTTGCATGGGCCGCTGGCCCTAAGTCGTTGAGATTCAGGCCTATTATCGGGTCATTGCCTTGACGAATACCGGCGAAGAGCCTTATAGTATCGTTCCTCGCGTTAGGCCAAACTGAGAAGGAAGGGCGCATGACGACTGCGACTGAACCACGAGTTATCCAACCGCTTGATGGCGCGCCCTGGGATATCGAGGCCTACCTGAAAATCGGAGGCTACGAGGCCTGGAAGAAGTGCGTCAAAGAGTTGAGCGCGCACGACATCGTCAATGAACTCAAGAAAGCCGGGCTTCGAGGACGAGGGGGTGCGGGTTTCCCCACCGGTATCAAGTGGGAAAAGGTCCTCAACCACCGGGTGAAAGAGCATTACTTCGTCTGCAATGCGGGCGAACATGAGCCGGGCACATTTAAAGACCGGCATCTACTCAAGTTAGCGCCACACCAGCTCATCGAAGGCTGTCTCATCGGGGCCTATACGGTGCAAGCCAAGGCGGCGTTTATCTATGTGAATCACGAGTACCACGAAGAACGCGAGAACCTGAAGAAAGCGTTGGCGCAGGCGAAGGATCGAGGGTTCCTGGGGAAGAATGCCATGGGCAGTGGCATGGATATCGATCTGCAAGTGTTCGAAGGCCATGGAAGTTACGTGGCCGGTGAAGAAACGGCGATGCTTGAATCGATGCAGGGGCGTCCGGCAATGCCACGACAGAAGCCGCCGTTCTACCCAACGGACTATGGCCTCTACGGGAAGCCGACCCTGGTCAACAATGTCGAAACCTTGTGCAACATTCCGCGGATCATCCAAAAAGGCGCAGCCTGGTTTACGCAGGTCGGCACGGAAAAGTGTCCCGGTACGATGATGTTCTCGCTCAGCGGCGCCATCAACAAGCCGGGTGTGTACGAGCGGCCGATGGGCATCACGATCAGGGAACTCATCGATACCTGCGGTGGCGGTGTGCCGGGCGGACGCAAGATCAAGGCGGTGTTTCCCGGTGGGCCGGCCTTTTCGATGGTCACGGCCGATCAGCTAGATCTGACGATGGATTTCGATTCGCTGAAGAAAGCCGGCACCGGACTCGGGTCAGCCGGTATGATCGTGGTCGATGATGCCACCTGTATGGTGGCGAAGACCCTGCACTTTTCGAATTTCTTCAAAGGCGAGAGTTGCGGACAATGTCCACCCTGTCGAATGGGGACCATCAACCTTGCTGCACTGATGACCAAGATCGAGCAGGGCGAGGGGACGCAGAAGGACCTGGATAGCCTCCTTCAGCTTTGCGGGTTTGTGAAGGGAACGGGTTATTGCACCCTGGTCACCGGGGCTGCGGTGTTGGTGCAGAGCAGCATGAAACTGTTCCGTCACGAGTTCGAGGAACATATCCGATTGCAGCGCTGTCCCTTCCAGCCGATGGCGGCTGGTGCAATGGCGCATTGAAGAGGGATTGCGATGCCGCGCGTGACATTTCTCCATCCTGATGGCAAGAGCGGCGAGGTTGAGGTCAACACCTCCTTGTTGGAGGCGTCGAAGGTTCTCGGGTTTACGTTGAATAACGATTGTGGTGGGAATGCCTCCTGCACCACCTGTCGGGTTGAAGTGCAGATGGGCGCCGAGAATCTGTCGGAGATCGACTTCGATGAGCAGGATCTTCTCGATCGGGAAGCGCTTAGCGAGCCATGGCATCGGCTTGGATGCCAAGCCAAAGTGCTCGGAGACGTAGTGGTTCTGGTTCCAGAGGGTAAGTGGGTTGCACCCACGACGGCGCAGGTGGAGTCGCAGGGTATTGAAATTCGGTAAAGAGATGTTACACTAAGCCATTCCAGGCAGGTCTTCGAAGGACGGCCTGGTCACACGAGGAGGATCACAATGGTTACGATTACGGCGATTGCAGAACAGAAGATCAAGGAATTGATGGTCGAAGAGAAGGATATCGTTGGCTTGCGCGTCTACGTGAAGGGCGGCGGCTGCCACGGATATCAATACGGGATGGCCTTCGAGTCCAAGATGGGCGATGACGATACGGTGGTTGAGAAGGGTGACGTCAAGGTCATCATGGATTCGCAGAGCGCGCCATTGTTGCAGGGCGCCGAAGTCGATTACGTGGACAGCCTCCAAGGGTCCGGGTTCTCGATCAAGAATCCACAAGCGAAGACGACCTGCGGCTGCGGCAGCTCTTTCAGCGCCTAAGACATGTGCGCTGGAGTGGCGTGAGCTGTTTTGTTGAGTGAATAGGGGAAGCCAGGATTGTCCGGGTATGTGGGCAGTCCTGGCTTTTTCATTTCTTGCTGAATGTGAGCTGAATCGACGATGGCACAGGCGAGTGTGACGAGGCGGTATCGGTTTTGCGCGGCGCATCGGCTGCATACGGATCAATTATCCCCCGCTGAAAATGTGGCGGCATTTGGGAAGTGCAATAATCCCAATGGGCACGGCCATAACTATGTCGTATTAGTGACCGTCAAGAGCACGGTTCCGACCGCGACGAGCAAAGGGGTGGACCTCGATCAGCTGGATCGGACTGTCGGACAACAAGTAATCACGCGGTTCGACCATCAGGACCTCAATCAAGATCCTGAGTTTGCCGATCTCACCACGACGGGGGAAAATCTGGTGTTGCTGATCTGGGACCTCCTGGTACAGCACCTTCCCGGCGGACAGCTGGAGAAGGTCGGGCTCATCGAAACACGCGACAATTACTTCGAGTATGCGGGGTCGGCAAGTCACGCCCCGGTGCTCAGAGAGGGACGGCATGGCTAAGCAGGGAGTCAAGCGGCGTAGTCAGCGGCAGATAGAAGATGTCAACGGGACCGGTAAACCGGCCGATTTGGACGTACTGCAATCTCTCGTGACCGAGATGCTGCTGGCCCTCGGCGAAAAGCCTGGCCGCAACGGGCTCGTGAAAACGCCCGAACGAGTGGCCAAGGCCCTCGCCTTCATGACTCAGGGATACCAGCGCGATATCGACGAGCTCTTAAATGGCGCGCTCTTTCCGATCGAGTACGACGAGATGGTCATCGTGAAGGACATCGGATTTTTCAGCATGTGCGAACATCACCTGCTGCCCTTCTTCGGCAAGGTCCATGTGGGGTATCTGCCCAATAAGAAGGTGGTGGGACTCAGCAAGATTCCTCGTATCGTGGATATGTTTGCGAGACGGCTGCAGGTCCAAGAACGGCTCACCGTTCAGATCGCCGAAACACTCAAGACAAAGCTCAATGCCCATGGAGTCGGTGTGGTCGTCGAAGCGCGGCATCTCTGTATGATGATGCGGGGCGTTGAAAAACAAAACACGGTTGCGGTCAGCAGCTCGATGCTCGGCGCCTTCCGCAGTCAACCGCAAACCAGGCTGGAGTTCTTGAAGCTCATTCGCCGAGGCAGCGTCGGCGACTCCGACTAGGCAGGGCGTTGAAAACGGCTTCCAGCTTTGTTCCCTGCCTTCGCCGAAGCGGCTTCACGCAGGCAGGTCGCGTCGTTCAGATCCTCAACGTACCCTACGGGTACGCCTCGGACCCTCACTCGCTTCGGCCTTGCTGGATGAACTTTTTGAACGTCCTGCTTGGTCTCACTCATTTCAATCTAGCCATTCCAGTCGTGGATTGCTCTACCTTCGCCTTAGGCGCTCACTGGTTTGCGGTTCAGAGGCAAAGGTCGCAACGATGTGATTGAAGGCTTCCGGCTGTTCTAGGTTGGCCAGGTGCGCGGCGTTTGCGATCATCCCGCTCGGCGTATACAATTCTCTCCATTCTTGAGGATTAGGATGACGACTTCACGCGATCAGACTTCCGATTTATTTGGGACTCCCGAGGGGGAGAAGTCCGTTGAGGCTCCGCTGGCCGAGCGTCTGCGGCCTCGGGAGTTTGCGGACTTTGTCGGGCAGGACGACATTACTGCGTCGGACCGGCCGCTCCGCCGAGCGATCGAGGCAGACCAACTTTCTTCTGTCATCTTCTGGGGGCCTCCTGGCTCCGGCAAAACGACGTTGGCACATCTCGTGGCGCGCCACACGAAAGCGCAGTTCGTGCCCTTCTCGGCGGTTACGGGTGGTGTCCCAGAGCTGCGGGCCATCATCAAGACCGCGGAGCAACGCCAGGCGATCAACGGTCAACGGACGATTCTTTTCGTCGATGAAATTCACCGGTTCAACAAGGCGCAACAGGATGCCTTTCTCCCCCATGTCGAACGGGGGACGATCATCTTGGTCGGCGCGACGACGGAGAATCCCTCCTTCGAAGTGATCTCGCCGCTGC
>VFKF01000431.1 GCA_009885705.1 Nitrospira sp.
ACCGAGGAATATGTGGACATGATCAAGGCCGGCATCATCGATCCGACCAAGGTGTCTCGTTGTGCGTTACAGAACGCCGCGAGCGTCGCGGGCTTGATGCTCACGACCGAGGTCATGATCACCGAGTTGCCAGAAGAGAAGAAGGAAGCAGCCGGCGGTGCAGGTGGTCACAACCACGGCATGGAAGGCATGTACTAAGAAGAGATGAGCTGATGGCTAATAGCCGATAGCTCGGATCGTCGAACGAAGGCCCCAGCGGTGATCCCGCTGGGGCCTTCGTGTTTCTTGCGCATGCCCTTGGCGGATCTGAAGCTTTATGGAATAATACCGCTGTGGCTAAACCATTTCAGTACCATTTCTCCTGGGATCCCTTGAAAGCCAGACAGAACCTCCGCAAACATGGTGTTGCCTTTGACCATGCAGCAACAGTGTTTCACGATTCTGACGCGCTATCGGAATTTGACGAGCCTCATAGTCAGCAAGAAGACCGATGGATTACCCTGGGACTTGATAGTATGGGCAAGCTCTTAGTCGTCTGTCATACCTATCAGGAGATTTCTGAGTCCAGCGCAAAAATTCGCATGATCTCGGCGCGCAAGGCAACGAGGACCGAGGCGAAACAATATCGGAGGGTGTAACATGAAGCGCGAATATGACTTTTCAAAAGCGGTTAGAGGAAAGTTCTTCCGTAAAGGAGCAGAGCTAAATCTTCCAATCTACGTTGACAGTTCAATGCGCAAACGTTTGGAGCGCATCGCCAAGAGAAAAGGAAAACCAGTAGCAGAACTCGTCAATCAACTGCTCAAGAAAGATGTGGAACTGCTGGAAAGTTTGGCCTGACTACCGTTCAAAAATGATACGCTCTGATCACTATCGGAGCCATATAAAGGCCCCAGCGGTGATCCCGCTGGGGCCTTTGTATTTCAGGGCTCGCATCGCGTTAGAGTCAGCCTCGGCGACAACGAGTCTGGAGGATCTGTCCTGTTTGTCGAAGTCGAATCAAATGAGAATTGCGAGACCGGCTTCTTTGGCCGGTTCAAGGAGATACGCCCGGCTCGACCGGTCGTACAAGTCAAACTCTACGACCTGAACCCCTCCGGGGAATGGTACTGGGTCACTGGCTGGAGCGACGATGCCACGTCGCCTATGTGCCAGGCTCATGCCCAGTTAGTCGAAGACTCGGGAGCGGGGCTGACGCACTTGGTCTATGGAGGGATCTATGGCCTGCGATTCAAGCCCATCTCGACCGATGAAGCCTGG
>VFKF01000051.1 GCA_009885705.1 Nitrospira sp.
CTGTGCGTTCATACGAGAGGCAGTCAGGTTACGTTTCATGGGCCTTAGACGGCGGCTCGCTTGATGGGTGAGACGCTGGCGTCATCGACGGAGCGGAGCGTCGTTTCCCGGCTCACTTCTCGAGCTGCTTGTGTCATCTCCAATGTGCCATTGAAGAGCACGCCGTCCTCGATCGAGAGCATCGGGGTCTTTACGCCGCCATTGAGCACGGCAGGGGCGAGCAGCTTGATTTTTTCTTTTGCCACGACATCGCCGGTGATTTTCCCCATACACACGATGGTCCCTGCGCTCACTTTGGCTGTGAGGACGGCTTCTTCTCCGACCAATAGAGTCCCGTCGGTGTGAATCTCTCCATCAAGGAAGCCATCGATCCGCACCGTGCCGCTGTATGAGATCGTGCCTTTGAATTCGACGCCTTTGCCGACGAAGGCCACGATGGCTTCAGTCGATTCCGGTCGAGAGTTTGGCGATGAAGGGATATTGCCCTCCAGGTCTGAGAGGGATTGCGTCGAACGTCTGTTGTCCTGCTTTTCCGGCTGCCACATAATCGGTCCTCCTCTGTGTGTTGGATCAAGTAACGTTGGTCTCAGTTTCTGTTATGACCTGTATCGGTTGGTGAACGAGAAATATTGAGCGTTCGATGCTGATGTGGCCCAACTATGCATATCACTGCCCAATTTTTCCCCTGGAGAGACTGGAAGGCATCTCGCCTTGCATGCATCTGGCCACCATATGTTGTGGGTTGGTGAATCGTGGAGGGGCGCCCATGGGGGAGGGTATTGCATTGTGTTTAACGGTAGGTCTGTCTCTGGCGCGGGAACAACTCAGCCGATTCTCTCCATGATCGTCGGTATGGCCATTTCGAGAGGACTCTTGGCTGACATCGTCCCTCCATCTTGATCCTGGCCGCTCCGTACTGCATCCGTTGTTGCGTCACTGGGCAGCGATTCTGCTGCTGGCGCTCGCGTCGTCGAGTTCATGGCGAGTTGTGGTTCCATCAACTGGAGATGTGGAATCTATTTCTTGGATGTTGAAAGAGCGTATCGTCTCACAGCTTGACAGCGTTCCTTCGGCCTCAGTAAGATACCGCAACCTTTAATGCTCATCCTGCGAGGTGAGCAAGGAGTGTCCGTGGGCTTCAATGACCTATCTGTCTGTCGATGTACCCCAACCTTCTCGTCGGATTTCGATGAGAGGGTTTTTTTATGCGTGGAATCAATATGATGAGCCTTACACCACAGGAACGACCTCAAGAGCGGCTCGTGATGGACACGGGAGATATTGCGCGGGCGGTCACCCGCATTGCCCATGAAATTCTGGAACGGAATAAGGGCGTGCAGGATTTGGCGCTGGTCGGGATTCGAACCGGGGGAGTGCATCTGGCCCATCGGCTGGTGAAACGTATCCAGGAAATTGAAGCGGCGTCGGTGCCGATCGGGGAGTTGGACATTACGCTTTATCGGGACGATCTCTCGATGCGGAAAGAGCAGCCGATTCTCCGCAAGACATCGGTTCCATTCGACATTTCTGACAAGATTATTGTGTTAGTCGATGACGTCCTGTTCACGGGGCGAACCATCCGCGCGGCGATGGATGGATTGATCGATCTGGGACGGCCGGCGGAGATTCAGCTGGCGGTGCTGGTCGATCGGGGCCATCGGCAGTTGCCGATCAAGGCCACGTATATCGGGAAAAATATTCCGACGTCTCGGGAAGAGAACATTCAAGTATTGTTGGAAGAACAAGGCGAAGATGATCGGGTGGTGATTCTCAAGGCCTGAGGTGGAGGAAACGATGAGCCTCAAACGCAAAGACCTCTTGAGCCTGGCGCCCTTGTCGGTCGACGAGATTCGGTTAATCTTGGAGACGGCCGATTCGTTCAAGGAAGTAAGCGGGCGAGAAATTAAAAAGGTCCCGGCCCTCCGCGGGCGCACCGTGGTTAATCTGTTTTTTGAGCCCAGTACGAGGACGCGGACCTCGTTCGAGCTGGCGGCGAAACGGTTGAGCGCCGATGTGATCAATTTTTCGCCGTCGTCGAGCAGCGTGGTCAAAGGCGAAACATTGCTCGATACTGCGCGCAATATCGAGGCGATGCAGGCGGATATTATCGTCTTGCGCCACCCCTCGGCCGGTGCAGCCGAGGCCCTGGCCCGCGGAGTGAAGTCTTCCGTGATCAATGCCGGAGACGGGTGGCATGAGCATCCAACCCAAGGCCTCTTGGACCTCTACACGATTCGCGAGCGGGGTCTGTCATTCGAGGGTCTCAAGGTCGCGATCGTCGGAGATGTCGCGCATAGCCGGGTGGCTCGTTCGAACATTCATGCGCTGGTCAAGTTAGGCGCGGAAGTGCGGGTCGTAGGGCCGCCGACGATGATACCCAGTGGCGTCGATAAGCTGGGTGCACGAGTCTATTATCATCTCGACGAGGCCTTACGCGGCGTGCAGGTCATCATGATGTTGCGATTACAGCTCGAACGGCAGGGCAAGGCAATGTTTCCGACCATCCGCGAATATGCGCGGCTCTATGGGTTGACGGCTGAGCGGGTTAAGTTAGCCGATCCAGGAGCCATCGTGATGCATCCAGGCCCGATCAATCGCGGGGTCGAAATTGCTCCGGAGGTGGCCGATAGTTTGTCGTCAGTGATTCTGGATCAGGTGGCGAACGGCGTGGCCGTTCGCATGGGTATTCTCTATCTTATGTCAGGAGCGAACTGAATCGTGGCTATTCACATTGCAGGCGGACACGTGATCGATCCGGGGCGGTTCAATGGCGTGGCCGATGTGCTGATCGATGAGGGGCGAATCGTCGCGGTGGGGCCGAATCTTACGGCTCCCGCAGGGGCGACGAAGATCGATGCCAGAGGCCGATTGGTTCTTCCGGGCTTTGTCGATCTTCATGTCCATTTCAGGGAGCCGGGTTTCGAATACAAAGAGTCGATTCAGAGTGGAGCGGCAGCGGCGGTGGCTGGCGGCTTCACGTCGGTCTGTTGTATGCCGAACACGAATCCCGTCAATGACAATCAAGCGATTACCGAGTTCATGCTCGAGCGTGCACGGGCGGCCGGGCTGGCGAATGTGTTTCCGATCGGCGCGATCACGAAAGGCTCCGAAGGGAAAGAACTGGCGGAGATCGGCGACTTGCGGCGTGCCGGTTGTGTCGCTATTTCGGATGATGGAAAGCCGGTGATGAACAGTTTGGTGATGCGGCGCGCGATGGAGTACGCCTTGGCCTTCGACGTGGCGGTGGTCGATCATTGCGAAGACCTGCACCTCGCCGAGGGGGGCTGTATGAACGAAGGGGCGATCTCGACCGAGTTGGGGCTCCCCGGAATCCCCTCTGCGGCAGAAGATGTGATGGTCGCGCGTAATGTGGCCTTGGCGGAACTGACCGGAGCCCGGCTGCATCTGGCTCATATCAGCACAGAGGGCTCGGCCCGGATGGTGCGAGAAGCCAAGTCCCGTGGGCTGAGAGTGACAGCCGAGGCCTGTCCCCATCATTTTACGATCACGGAGGAAACGGTTCGAGGGTACAACACCTATGCCAAAATGAATCCTCCGCTTCGGACCTGGAAAGATGTGCAAGCCATTAAGGAAGGTCTTCGCGACGGGACCATCGATGTCATTGCCACGGACCATGCGCCGCATGCCACGCAGGAAAAGCAGTTGGGTTTTGCCGAGGCGCCGTTCGGCATTGTCGGGTTGGAGACCGCGCTGCCGTTGACCTTCGCCTTGGTCGATGAAGGGGTCTTGTCGTTGGAGGCGGCGGTCGATAAGCTGAGTACCGCTCCAGCGAAGGTATTTGGATTGGCCAAAGGCACGTTGGCGGTCGGGGCCGATGCCGATGTCACGATTGTCGATCAGCAGGAATCGTGGGAGGTCGATCCGTCCAAGTTCTTCTCGAAAAGTCGAAATACCCCCTTTGCCGGATGGAAGGTGAAGGGGCGAGTGCGGACGACCATCGTCGGCGGCCGGGTCGTGTTCGAGGCCAGTCAGGCGGAGGGCTAGTGCCACGCCATTTCCGCTGGGGTCTGGTCTGTTGTCTGACCTGTGAATGGCTGGCTTTGGGCATATGGGTCGGCGGATTGCTGGTGCTCATTGGAGCGGTCATTCCAGCGGTCTTTAATACGTTCGGTGGGCAGGACTCAGGCGGATTCTTTCTGACGCGAGCCTTTGAGGGATATAATCGTTTCGTGATCGGGGCGCTGGCCGTCTTGTGTGCTGGAACATGGTATCGCTGGTGGAGTGGAAACCAGGCGGTGATGGTGAGTCGGAGCGAGATGGCGTTACTCGTGGGGATGTCGGTGATTGCCGGGGTCATTATTCTCTGGCTGCATCCACAGGCCGCCTCGCTTCAGGCTCAGGCCTTCGCCGTAAAAGATGAGGTCGCCAGGAAGGCGGCGTTCGAAGCATTTTTCCGTATTCATATGCCGGTCCGGTCGCTCTATATGGTGAATCTCGTGCTAGGTATCCTACTGACCGGAATCAAGGCTAAACGGTTGCTGCATCGGGATGGAGCGCTCACGTGAAAAAAGCGTTATTAGCATTGGCGGATGGCACGCTCTTCGAGGGGCGCGCTTTGGGATATGAAGGGGAGACGGTCGGCGAAGTCGTGTTTAACACGGCCATGACCGGTTACCAGGAAGTCTTAACCGATCCCTCTTATAAAGGTCAGATCATTACCATGACCTGTCCCCACATTGGAAACTACGGGGTCACACCGGAGGA
>VFKF01000428.1 GCA_009885705.1 Nitrospira sp.
CGCTCGACGGCCCGATGTATGTGGTGAACGATCTCGCACCGAGTTACTCCCCCAGCGACATCGCCGAACGCGGACAACTCACCCCCGTCGGCACCTATGTGCCCATGGGAAACTACGAGCCGTTCGACGGCCCGCCGATCCCTGCGGAAAGCGTCGATCTTGTGACGAACTTCATCGGATTTCACCATGCGCCGACGGACAAACGCGCGCGATTCATTCAAGCGGTCTGGCAGGTATTGAAACCGGGAGGGCGCCTGGTCGTCCGAGATCATGACGTGGCCAGTCCTGAGATGGATACATTCGTCGCGTTGGCACATGATGTCTTCAATGCGGGCCTGAATATTTCCTGGGCCGACAATGCCGCACAGATCAGAAACTTTACGTCGGTGCCGCAGCTGGAGGCAGCCCTTGGCGCTGCGGGCTTCGAGAAATCTGCCACACGGCTGCTGCAAGCCCACGATCCAACCGACAACACCCTGATGGTATTTGTGAAACCCTCCTCGCGAGCCCTCTAGTATGATGATACGACCGCTGATGTTCGCTCCCCTTGCCTTCGCCCTCCTCACGGGCTGGGCCATTCCTGCCCTGGCCGGCCCGACGATCGTCAACGATGTGACCCAGATCAATCCCGTCCTGGTTGATGAGGTCGTGGTGCCCAAGACCGTGGATGAGGTGCGGGAGCTGGTACGGACCCATCGAGGGCCCCTCTCCATCGGCGGAGGGCACTTCAGCATGGGAGGACAAACGGCCTCGGAACGGACGCTGCACCTGGATATGCGAGGCCTCAACCGGATCGTGGCCTTTTCGCCCGAGAACAAAACGATCACGGTAGAGGCAGGCATCACCTGGCGCGCCATTCAAGACACCATCGACCACAAGAATCTGTCGCTCACGATCATGCAGTCCTACTCGAACTTTACCGTCGGCGGCTCCTTGAGTGTGAACGTCCATGGACGATACGTGGGGCAGGGTCCGCTGATCGGGTCCGTGAAGGCCATCAAGATCGTCCTTGCGGACGGCCAATTAGTGGCGGCGAGCCCAACCGAACGGCCCGAGCTGTTCTTCGGTTGTATCGGCGGATACGGGGGGCTGGGAGTCATTGTCGAAGCAACCCTGAAATTGGCGGACAATCTCAAGGTGGAGCGCAGCGTCCAGGCCATGCCGGTCACGGCCTACAAAGATTTTTTCTTCAAGACCATTAAGCCCTCCAAGACCGCCATCTTTCATAATGGCGACATCTACCCGCCGGCCTTCGACGAGGTGCTCTCGATTACCTGGTCGGCTACGGACAAGCCCGTGACGGTAGAAGAGCGGTTGATGCCGATCCAGAGCCACTACTGGTTCGATCAACTCTCCTATTACTGGCTGTCGGAGATTCCGTTCGGCAAACAGTTTCGAGAATACGTGATCGATCCGCTGCGGCTGCGCGGCGAAGCCGTCGTCTGGCGGAATTATGAAGCCAGTTACGACGTGCATCAGCTCGAACCACGGTCGCGCGACACCTCGACCTATGTGTTGCAAGAATATTTCGTCCCGGTCCAGCGGTTCGACGAATTCGTGCCGAAAATGGCGGACATCTTCACGCGTTACCATGCCAACATCATGAACGTCTCGATCCGCCATGCAGAGCCGGACCGCGGATCGCTCATGGCCTGGGCCCGCGAGGAAGTCTTCGCCTTCGTGGTCTATTACAAGCAGGGCACCGCGCCGCACGAGAAAACGACCGTGGGCATCTGGACGCGCGAACTGATCGATGCGGTGCTATCGGTGGGCGGGACCTACTACCTGCCCTATCAACTCCATGGCACCGACGAGCAATTTCAGCAGGCCTACCCGCGCGCAAAGGAATGGTTCGCGCTCAAACAGCAGTTCGACCCAACCAACCGGTTCCGGAATAAATTATGGGACAGGTATTACCACCCGCCTGTCATGTCACAGACGCCAATGCCGGCGGCATCAACTACTGAGGCGACTGATCGAGACGTAAAAAAAACTTCAAACCCTGACGCATTACGCACGTCGCGCCGACCAAACCTTCCTCACCCTGCCGGAATGGTACATCGTCTATAGCGCCGATGAGTTCGCGGCCTTTGTTCAAACCCGCCCACCCAGCGAATTCCCCTACTTCACGAGCATCCGCCAGTTCTGGTGTCTCTATCGCCAGATCCTCCACGAAACCTGGCAGGCTCCGACCTTCAACTGGGGGTATCACGTGATGATCGGAGTCATCGGCGTCAGTTATACCGCGGAATATGCCGTCAAGGGCCTCTATGAATCGACGGTCGGGGCCGTGACGGCCTGGCTGGCCACGGAGGGAACCTGGGCTGCACGAACGGCGGAGGATCGCTTCATCCAAGAGGTCGCCCGGGATTACTCCAGCTTCATCCATGCGACACCCTGGTACGAGTATCCGTTCAGGACGAAGCTCTCTGAGTTGTGGCGCTTGAAAGAAGCAGGGGAAGGGCCTCTCCTGCGCCGATGGGAACGGCGCGTCGAGTTCACGATGGAATTGCTCTTCAAATCGGCCTGGGGCTGGGCGATCAAACAAGGCGCGCAAGCCGGCTACGATCCCGAAGCGCTGGAGATTCAGGCCTGGGCACAACAAGGATCTCAGGATATCGGTGGCATCGGTCTCAGCATTCGTATACTCCAGAACCTTGGCGGGCGCTCGACGCTCCTGTCATTGCCTCGATACGAACCCTTCGGACAGGCCGTGCGAGACCTTCTCGCTCACAACATCCGGCTGGTCGAAGTCGCGGGCAATGAGTATATCCTCATGACCATCATCGCACCGAAGAACTGGCGGGATCTGCGTCACCGGGGGACATGGATCTGCGAATGGACGATCCTCACGCAACCTGAGCACAAACGTGTCGCGTTACTCGTTCCGCTGGGACAACTGCATGAGACCCTCCCAAGCCTGGAGAAGGAAGGGGTGCAGTTCGATCATCTATACGATTTTTAGGAGACCGGGAGCAGGCTG
Source organism: Nitrospira sp. (assembly GCA_009885705.1). Taxonomy (GTDB): domain Bacteria; phylum Nitrospirota; class Nitrospiria; order Nitrospirales; family Nitrospiraceae; genus Palsa-1315. Next base: position 2,984 of record VFKF01000428.1, read on the forward strand.
AAAGAAAGAAGATGACTGGCCACACAGGGCATGAGCTGCCTCACGGATGCGTGCTACCGAAATTCACACGACAGCCGACGAGGTAGAGCGCGCCCTGCGACTCTTGTCTCAGGGGTTTCGTCCAACAGACTTCTGCCAAACAGACTGCGTTCTTGATCGCTGAGTTACCGGTTTGAATTTCCAAGAGCTGCCCTTTGGACGGAGCGACGCCGAGCAGGAGCCGCAGTCCGGTCGGACTGTCGCTCACTGCCGTGCCATGCCCCTCTTCGAGTACCACACCATCGCGATCCACCGAACGCATCAAACCATAGGTGCAAGGACTCACTCTCTGGTTTCGAGTTTCCCGTCGACGTTCAACCCGAAGCGCAGGTCTACCCTGCCAGGAGATATCATGCATCGCATGCTCGACTGCAGGCACGCCTGCCTTCCGCAGCAACGATTTCCCAAACGACCGGACGTATTCCAAGATTTGCTTCATGCGAAAACTCCACCTCTACAACGAATGACATCGCCCCTGCCCGGCATTCTCCCATCCGGATTGTCGGCTTTCGGCAACTGTGACGTTGTAATACATCGCGAGCGTGATTGTATAGAAAACAAAAGGGTTCCCTAAAACTACGTAGACCCCTGCGCCATGTGCATTGCGAACAGTACCCACACGCGTAAGCCTCCCGCTGACAACCGCATGCCGCGATCCTCGCGTATCCATTATTGACCGATCGTTCCAATATATGATACGGTCCTTTCACTCCAGAAGAGGATGGACGCCTGTATGTCTCGCCCAAAAGCTTTCAATCCGGATGAAGCGCTTGAGAAGGCCATGCAGGTCTTCTGGCACAAGGGCTACGAAGCCACTTCGATGCAAGATCTGCTGA
>VFKF01000319.1 GCA_009885705.1 Nitrospira sp.
ACATGCCTCCTGGCACCCAAGACGTCATCTCCTGCCTCTACTATGCGCGTAGCGCCTTGTCGCTCCAGCCTGGTGCAGCGCTGACGATGAATGTCTATCACGATAAGAAGAACCGGAAGTTGGACGTACGGGTTGAGGAGATCGAAACAATCAGCGGACCCTGGGGTACGGTTGAAACGGCCCGCCTGTTGGTCGTTATGCCGTTCCAAGGCCTCTTTCTCAACCAGGGCAACATACGGGTCTGGTTGACCAACGATGAACGACGCATTCCGGTTCGCATGAAGGCCAAAGTCGTCATTGGGTCGATTGTGGCGGATCTCGTCAGTGGATGGCAGGCCTCTACAGCAGCCCCATAAGAGAACCAGCCTTTCGTTGCCCGCCCTCTTCAAAACGGTTATACTCGCCTCTACTATGGGACAGTTTCCTCTTACTTTAAGCAGCTTTATCAGTCAGCAACCGGTCGGGCCTTCTGGTTCTATCGGAGATTTCTCCTGTCTCCTGGGCCAGATCGGCCTGGTGGGAAAAATGATTGCCCGAGATCTTCGACGTGCAGGGCTGATCAATATCCTGGGAACGACCGGCGAAGTGAATGTGCAAGGGGAGACGGTCAAGAAACTGGACGAAATTGCGAACGAGACATTTCTGCAGGCCTTTCGCCAGAGCGATCTTGTCTGTGCGTTGGCGTCTGAGGAGATGGAAAAACCAGTCCTGCTCCCTGAAAATTGGCCACAGGCCCAGTACATGGTGCTCTTCGATCCGCTCGATGGCTCATCCAACACAGATTGCAACATGCCGATGGGTGCGATTTTTTCCATCGTGAAATGTGCAGACAACGATCGGATGCCGATGGAGGGTGACCTCGTCCGCAAGGGTACAGAACAGGTGGCGGCCGGCTATCTCCTGTTCGGTTCAAGCACCATGTTGGTCTATACGGTTGGACAAGGGGTTCACGGGTTTACATTAGAGCCCGGCATCGGCGAATATCTCTTATCTCACGAACAGATCCGTATCCCTGCCAGGGGCAAGGTCTATGGCGCAAACGAAGGCAATTATCATAAGTGGACGACGGGGACGAAGAAGTATCTGGACCATGTGAAGGTGCAGGATAAAGCCACAGGGCGGCCCTACAGCGTGCGATATTCTGCCTGTTTGGTGGCCGACGTACACAGGATCCTCCTTGGTGGTGGCATCTATCTGTATCCAGGTGAGATGGACAAGCCGGAGGGGAAACTCCGATTATTGTACGAAGCCAATCCCTTGGCATGGGTCGTGGAACAGGCAGGGGGGAAGGCCAGTACCGGGATGATGCGCATCCTCGATGTCGAGGCCAAGCAACTGCATCAGCGGGTGCCATTGATCATCGGAAGTCCGAGCGATGTGGACGACGCAGAGGCATTTATCCAAGGCAGGCGAATGTAACCACTCAGGTAGAGTAGATAGGCTGACGGTGTTCAGCTGAAGTATTCGGAGTTCCGACCTTCAGCCTAAAGCCTTCAGCCTGAATAGCTTTAGCGGATACCGTTTCATGAATCCACCGGAGGACGACATGGCTGATCGCGTACAAGAGATTTTGAGCTGGTACAGCAGCGACAACGCGGGCACGCAAACCAATATTGCCCGGCTGCTGCGTCATGGCAAATTGGCGGGGACAGGCAAGCTGGTCATTTTGCCCGTGGATCAAGGGTTCGAGCATGGCCCGGCCCGGAGCTTCGCGGTCAATCCTGGAGGGTATAATCCCCTCTACCACTTTCAGCTGGCGATCGATGCGGGTTGTAATGCCTACGCTGCGCCGTTGGGGTTTCTCGAGGCCGGGGCGAGCCAGTACGCGGGGCAAATCCCGCTCATTCTGAAACTCAATAGCCACGATTCGTTGCATGACGACAAGGATCCGATGCCATCAGTCACCGGAAGTGTCTCGGATGCTTTGCGTCTGGGCTGCGTGGCGGTGGGGTTCACAATCTACCCAGGGTCTTCGCACTGCAACGCCATGTATGAGCAGTTGCGCGAGATTGCCGCGGATGCCAAGGACTGCGGGTTAGCCGTCGTGGTGTGGTCGTACCCACGGGGGTCAGGATTGAGCAAAGAAGGGGAGACCGCCATCGATGTGGTGGCCTATGCGGCCCAGATTGCGGCCCAACTCGGCGCCCATATCGTTAAGGTCAAACTACCCTCGGCGCAGCTTGAACAGGCTGCGGCCAAGAAGGTCTACGAGTCGGTGAAGATTCCGATCACCACGCTGGCTGAGCGAGTGAAGCATGTGGTGCAGAGTGCGTTCGATGGCCGCCGAATCGTGATTTTCTCCGGAGGGGCCAAGAGCGAGGACAAGAATGTGTTCGATGAAGCGCGCGCGATTCGCGATGGCGGTGGGTTCGGTTCCATTATCGGGCGGAACTCGTTCCAGCGTCCCAAGCCGGAGGCGATCAAGTTTCTCCATACCATCATGGGGATTTATTCCGGCGAGGGTAAGTGAAAAGTCGGCGTAGTTTCACGTGCCGCGTCTGTCTGTCGCTTGAAGTGAAGGATACATGGTACCTATGAAGTCACGTCGGCCCTGGCTCGTTCCGTTCATCTTGATTGCTGTTGGGATCCTCATTGGAGTGGTGGTGGCGTCCGATATGGGATGGCTGCCGAGCAGCACCGCCGGGCCAGACCAGACTCCCGCTCCTCTCGTTCGTCCGGTGGCCACGGCGCCACAGTTGCCGATGGCCGGAGGGAGCGGGAAAAACTTCGTCGAGATCGCAAAGTCGGTCAAACCGGCGGTCGTTAATATTGCGGCAACGAGAACGGGAAAAACTGGAGAGAGCCCTCAAGCCTCGCCATTCGACGATCCATTCTTCCGGCGGTTCTTCGGGGACGAACTGAAACGCGACATTCCGAAAGAGCGGAAGGAACGGGGACAGGGCTCCGGGGTCATTGTGGATCCCAGTGGCGTGATCATTACCAATAATCATGTGGTGAACAAGGCCGACGATATTCGCGTGGTGCTGTCCGATAAACGCGAGTTTAAAGCCAAGCTCATCGGGACGGATTCGAAGACGGACATTGCGGTGATCAAGATCGAGGCCACGGGGCTGTCGCCGATCGCCTGGGCGGATTCCGATCAATTGGAAGTCGGGGAGTTTGTGCTGGCGGTGGGAAGCCCCTTTGGCCTGACGCAGACGGTGACGATGGGCATTGTCAGTGCGGTTGGGCGAGCCAGTATGGGGATTGCCGAATATGAAGACTTCATCCAGACCGATGCTGCGATCAATCCCGGCAATTCAGGCGGGGCGTTGGTCAACATCCGTGGCGAGTTGGTCGGTATCAACACCGCCATCTTCAGCCAGAGCGGCGGAAATATGGGAATCGGGTTTGCCGTGCCCAGCAACTTGGCGCGTTCGATCATGGATCAACTGGTCGGAACCGGAAAAGTCGTGCGTGGCTGGCTGGGTGTATCCATTCAAGACCTGTCGCCTGAGTTGGCGGCTCAGTTCGGCATCACGGAAACAAAGGGTGTGCTTGTCAGCGATGTGATGGACGACAGTCCTGCCAAGAAGGCGGGATTTGAACGGGCCGATGTGATTGTCGAGTTCGACGGGAAGCCGATGGATTCGCCCACGCATTTGCGCAATGCCGTGGCGCAAACCCCTCTTGGGAAAAAGGTGCCGATCAAGCTGATTCGAGACAAGAAGCCCAAGGTGCTCGAGGTCACCATCGTCGAGCAACCGAAGTCGATGTCACAGGCTGGTGCAGAGGAGAATGCGGAGTCGATTGCGCCGACAGGGGTGCTGTCGGATCTTGAGGTACATGAACTGACAGAAGAGCTGACCAGTCGGTATGGGATCAAGTCGACCGAACGAGGCGTCGTGGTGACGCGCGTGAAGCCCGGCAGTACGGCAGAAGAAATGGGCGTGCGGGAAGGCGACATGATTCTGGAGGTGAATCGAAAGGCTGTGACCTCGGTGAAGGTGTATGAGCGGGTCATGTCAGGCCTTTCCAAAGATCAAGCGGTCCTCTTATTAGTGAAGCGACAGGGCCGATCCATTTATCTCACGCTTCGGCCTTAAGGACCGTTCCACCCTGCCTCGTGAGAGGCAGGACATGTGCCGGGAGGTGAAGGTATGGTATCGCGAGCCATATTCGTCCTTCTCAGTGCCTTGGCCGGGATGGTGCT
>VFKF01000523.1 GCA_009885705.1 Nitrospira sp.
CCGGCTTTGGATAAATGGGAGAGGATGTTCACAAACGGTAGCTCAGCGACCTGATGAACCACCCCACTGACAGCTTCTTCCGATTGCTTGAAAGCCTCTGGCTCGGCCAACTGCATGAGAATCACCGAGCGAGCAGCGCCCCCGGTCAACTCGATGCGAAAATACCGGCGGTTGGACGCATCGCCTGCTAACGGTGTGAGTGACTTAAACTGTCCGTTAAAGGGAAGCTGACTCTCAACGGTGGCCGCCACGAGGGTACGATCCGGCAAAGCGAGCGGCTGTTTCGGAGGGGCAGGATTCACGGTGGCCATTGGCTGTGCATTATACTGGTGGAAGAAAACCTTGTCACTCAAAGGAAAAAAACGGGCAGCCTGGCCGTCCTCCTGCTCGCGGAACGCGCACGATAAGAAGGTGTGGCGCAAAGGCGTGAGGACGCTTTCCTTGCTCCCGGAGCGCGCGCCCTCAGAAGGGCCTCGCTCGACGGCCGCAGTCAAAATCTCCTCACGCCCTTGCTTTGCTGGGTATTGAACTGGAGAAAAACGGTGGCGGTCTTGCGGGGATGCCTGCGGGGCATCAGTGTTTCTCCTCGTCGGCGTGGCGCGCATCGATCAGCCGCCGTTCGCGTTCGATCTCGCGCGTGAGCTCCTGTTCGGTTGGCAAGACCTTGACGTACTTGGCCGCAAAGATCTGACTCCCCTCGTTCAGTACCGAGTACTTCGCGATGGCCTCGTTCTTCTTCGAGCACAGGATCAATCCGATGGTCGGGTTGTCATCCTTTGGCCGTGCATGGGCATCGAACATACGCACGTAGGAGTCCATCTGGCCGATGTCCTGATGTGTGAGCTTGCCGACCTTGAGATCGATCAGCACGAAGCATCGGAGCAGGTAGTGATAGAACACCAGGTCGACGTAAAAATCTTCGTCCTCGAAGCGCATCCGCCTCTGCCGCGCCACGAACGAGAAGCCCTTGCCCAGCTCAAGCAGGAACGTCTGCAGGTTGTCGATGATTGCCTGCTCGATCGCCGATTCGCGCAGCGCGGGGTAATCCTTCAAGTCGAGGAATCCGAGCACGTACGGATCGCGGATGAACTGCTCAGGCGTGACAGCAGCGAGCTTCTCACGGGCTTCCTTGCGAACCGGCGCTTTCTTACGGCTGACCAGCAATCGCTCGTAGTAGAGCGCCGATATCTGCCGGTCGAGCTGACGGGTGGACCAGTGCTGGCCCATGGCTTCGTTCATATACCACTCGCGGGCAGCCGGGCTCTCCACTTGTATCAATAGGCGATAGTGGCTCCAACTCAATTCATCCCCAGCTGTGTGGCGAATGGGCTCGACGCCGGAAACGAGACGCGCTGCGGCTCGCTTCGCCTTGCCTGATTCGAGACGCACTGCGTCTCGAATCTCAAACATCCGGTAGAACTGCCGCATCTTGCGCAGGTTTGTCACATCAAATCCGCAACCGAACTCTGCCATGAGCCTCAGCGAGAGGTCATCCAGCACTGCCTCGCCATATGCGGCGCGCTTCGTCCCGCCTTGTTCGTGCTCCACAATGAGTCGTCCAACGTGCCAATACGCCTGCACCATCGCCGCGTTGACGGCGCGGTGGGCCCCGGCGCGAGCCGATTCGAGGACAGCCCGGATCTCCCCATACAGCGGCTCGGCTGAGCGGACGAGCAATGGGCCTGGAAGCTTCCGCTTCGCCATCACACACGCTCCATTTCAACCATCACGATGGAAATCCTCCTCGATGAATCGCACCTTCCAGGTGCCGGCTGGCGTCTTGAACTCCTCCAGGTTGTTGCCGCTGTTCACATAGATACAGTCGAGCTCACTGGTTTTGGCCGAGTAGCCCCGCTTAGCGAACCACTCAGGGATACGCAGGTCGAGCATGATCATAGGTTCGAGAATCTTTTCATTTACCAGCAACGACTCGACTAGAGGCTGAGGATGGGGCGAAACGTTCCACATGGCGGAGCGAATGAGCATAGCGTATCCATTCAGACTGTATGGACGAAGGCTTTGGGCAGAGCACCGACACGATTGCTAACCATTCGATCCCAACTAGTGGACCCTGACACCATTTCCCCTGCACATGCTGACCAATCTTTTCCGTGAGCGCGCAATAACAGCGAGATGCAAGGGCCAGTCAATTCTTTAATCGCCCGATGAGCCAGTTCATCGCATCGGATGACGCCAGCCAGGCTTCGGCAAAGCTTGCCATATACAATATCGCCTCGTCCCGGCTGCCGGGGCTATACGTTTCCGGCAACGTAGCCGGCAGTTTTCTCTTCCCGGTGAAGAGGCCCGCGACGTGCGAATTGTAGTCCATCGCTGCGAGCAATGCCGCCTTCGCAGCTGCCTGGTCTCCCCGGCGAAAATCGAGCAGCACCCGGCTCCAGAGAAACGCAGCAGACCGATCGTCCGTATATTGCAGGAAGAGACGTTCTGCGCCAGCATCGTTTCCCAACACAAGATAGCGGCTCAGCAGCACGTCACGAACGCCTTGATTATCGTTGGGGTTCAGCTCCAGCAACGCTTCGCAGTGCGCGATGGAGTCCTGTTCCCTCCCCATCGCCCATAAGCAGTCGGCAAGTCCCTGACGCGCGCGCATATAAGGCCTGGTTTCGATCATCCTCCAGAAACGGCCCGCATTCTCGGCAAAGAATGCTTCGCCCAAACTGCGCTGCCCCGCATAGACACCGAGTTGATAGAAATCACAGGCCTCTTCCACCGATCTCGCATCTATTTCCGCGAGTACGTTGTACGCATCTGCGCAGTCGGGGAAGACCTTCAAGGCCTGGCGGGCCAGCGCCACCGCGTCCCGATCGGTCGGCGCCTCCCAGGCTTGGTACACCAGGTCTTGCGCCTGTTCTGCAAGCGATTGAGGGGGGGATGCTGGAAGCCGTCCACCCCCTTCTTCCAGCAGGCGATTCATGAAGGCCTGGGCATCGTCCAGACTCTCAAGCTTTTGTTCACGCAAGAGACGGCTCAGATCGGCCATCATGGATTCCGAACCGACTCGGCTCTGCAGCGGCGGCGCGGCAGACGTTCCCGCCTGTGCGCGTTTCCGTTTGACCTTCTTCGCCATGGGTACGTCCTCCTTACAGCGCCTCGGCTAAACGCTGCAACCACATCTCGGTCAACATACCGTAATCGCCTTGATCTGCCGCAGTCAGCGCAGCCAGATAGGCCTGGCGAAACTCCGGTCCGGCAGGCACGATGTCCACTGGAGGAAGGCCGAGGATATGGATCAGAGCCACGAGAAGGATGCGACCGACCCGCCCGTTGAAATCTCGAAACGGGTGGATGGATTGGAATCGCCCATCCGCGACCGCCAATAGTTCTGCGATCATACGAAGATCCGGCGCGCCGGATTGAAGATGCCCCAGTCGCATGGCGAGATCGTCGCAGAACAGACGCATGTGAACCGGCACTTCATAGAATGGAGGAGGCTGATGCTGGCCGATCTGCACATTCCGGTCACGGAAACGGCCTGCCCAATCCGGGAACAGAGCCCCGGCTAGCTCACGATGACGCAGGCAGAGCCATTCAGACGAGATGCTGATCGTGGATGGATCGGACTCAATAATGCGGCGGAGAATGCTCGTCAGGGACACGGCAAGCCGCTCAGCGATCTCGGTATAGAGCTTGGGCCCTTCCGCAGTGTCGAGATAGCGGGTTAAGCCTACGCTGCCGGACGGGTGGTCTTCTGGTTGGCCAGGAGCTCCTGAAGGCGGGCCATAGTCACCGGTTCGTTCTCGAATTTCATCGACTCCACCACCCACTCCAACACCCGGCCCCGATAGAGAGCCTGTCTCGTCGCCAGATCGGCGTGTTGCTGCCGCCAGCGGCACA
>VFKF01000212.1 GCA_009885705.1 Nitrospira sp.
AGGGGTCCATTGCATGTTGTATGGCCCGCTCGACGGACCAGGATTCGGCCTGGTGTTGCGGGTTCGCGGGGTACAGGGCCGCGACATCGGTCAGGTGCTGTCGCTCCTGGCTGATGCGGTCGTGCAACGGTTTTCAGGGCAGTGCCTGGTGGGCAATACGATTATTCCAGGCGGAGAATGGCAGAACTGGAAATCGTTCGAGCAGCAGCGTGTGGACAACTCAGCGATGAATGCTGAATGATGAACGCAGAGCGATGAAGGTCATTCGTTCCGTGCTCATCGTTCATCGCTCACCGTTCTGCGTTTCGTGGCTGGCGGACTTTTTCAACAGCCTGCTAGGCCAGCGCTTCTCCACTGGTACGATGACTGCCATTAAGCGGGGCATAGGCCGGGGCGCTGCTTCCGTTTTTTGCGCCGTTGAGGTGCGTCTTTCCGTTCACGTTCTTCCCGTTCACACATTCCACTAAGACCCAGAACCGCAAGGGATTCACGTTCTGTTTTCGGGCCACGTGCAGCGATGTGCCTTCCAGCACCGTCTGGAGCGACAGGTCTGTCCGCCACCCTAAGTGTTTCGTGAGAGGGGAGATGACTTTCTCCATGGCGGCGATGATCTTATTGTCGTTGCTGAAGTGATTCAGCATGATGATGCGTCCGCCGGGCCGGCAGACGCGGATCATTTCATTGACCACTTTGCGGTAGTCGGGGACCGCGGTGACGACATAGGCCGCGACGACCGTGTCGAAACTGTCGTCTTTGAAGTCCATGGCGCCGGCATCCATCCGATGGAGCAGCACATGGTCCATCTGGTGCTCTGCCGCGCGCTGCTTCGCTCGTTCCAACATGCCTTCGGAGAAATCGATTCCGACGATCTGACAATGGCGAGGGTACATCGGCAGGGCCAACCCGGTGCCGACTCCGACTTCAAGAATTTTTTCATCAGGCTGCACGTCTAAGTTTCGGATCGCGGACTCACGCCCTTCGTGGAACACTTTGCCGAAAATCCGATCGTAGATCCCGGCGTAGGACGTATAGACGCGCTCAACTTTCGCTAAATCCATGTCACCTCCGACTCGAACAACTTGTGCGATGAGCGTTCCCCGACGAAGCAGGGATTGCCTGGATGGTCGCAGCTTCAATGGGGGAAATGTGTGCGGCAGAGCATCTGATAGGAGCGAGCAGCCCCGCCAGAACAATAACCGTGGCTACTCTAGCCAACTCGCTTCGGTGAGTCAACAGGGTCGCTCGGTTCCGTCACTTGATTCGATCGTCGCCCCTATGGGATAGGTACGAGCATGATCCTCGCAGGTTTCTTTGCTGCAGCGCTGTGCCTCGGTCTGATTCTCGGAGACTGGCTCTACTTCGTGCGTCTCACGCCGGATGCCAGTCGTTATGGCTGCGGGGTGGCCCGTACGCAGGATCGATTCACGCACATCACGATGGCGCAATTGTCCGGCCGGTTCGATGCCGAAGGGCTGTTGATCTTGCCGCATGGCACTGCGCGGTGGTTCCCACACCTGAACCAGATCGTGATTCGTCAGAAGTCCCGGCTCTTTGCCATCGGCTTTCGAACAGTGTGGCCGTTAAAAGGCTTGATCTCGCTTTCTCCGGACGGTGATGCCCTGGCGGTGGTCTGCCGCAAACTCACGCCCTGGTCCTCGGCGCTGTTGACCGGCACGTGGTTTGTGCTGGTGCTGGTGGGAATGGTGGGGGCGTTGATCGGCCTGTTTCTAGAAGGGGAACTGGCGGCATTTCGCGGGATGGTGCTGGCACTTGGGATTGTCGGGCTGGGATTGGTGTTTCTCCTATCCGGAGCATTGACCATTGTGTTCGCCTATCGGATGGAGAACGCCAGGCTGACGACGGTGTATCAGGAACTCCGGGAGGTACTTGAAGGTACTAGGTTGCCTTCTTGAATTGGCAGATCGTAGGAAAAGCTTCTTTGATGTGCAAAAGTTCCGATGGTTTCAGGGTGTGGCCGGAGGGTGCTCATCTGCAGGATGCTCAAAAAGTTCGTCCAGCAAGGCCGCAGCGAGTGAAGGGCCGAGGCGTACCCTTTAGGGTACGTTGAGGGTCTGAACGAAGCGAGAACGACGCTGGCGGACTTTTTCAGCTTC
>VFKF01000018.1 GCA_009885705.1 Nitrospira sp.
CCGACCGGTTTCTCGACGATGATGCGGGCGTAGGGGGCCTGTGCTTCTGGCTTCGTGGCCAATCCGGCTTGCTCGAGCCCCTCGCACACAGATGAAAACGAACTCGGAGGGATGCTCAGGTAGAAAATCCGGTTGCCGGGCAACGTGAGGTTTCGCTCGATGTCTTCTGCCCGTGACTTCAGTCTGGCATAGGTATTCGGGTCCTCATTTTCACCCGATACGAAGAAGAGATGTTGCGCGAAGTCCTTCCATGTGTCCTCTGCCAGGGCCTGCCGGGAATGGGTGAGCACGCCCTCGCGAACCGTGGCACGGAATTCCTCGTCCGTCATTGACTTGCGGCCTAACCCGATCACGGCATAGTTCGATGGAAGGAGCCCGTCAAGGAGCAAGTTATAGAGGGCAGGAATCAGCCGCCGACGTGCCAGATCGCCGGATCCGCCGAAGATGACGAGCGTGCAGGGCTCGACCGGAGGAATGGTTTCCTTGGAGGGGTTGATGTCGATACGTGGACTCGTCGGTGGCATAGGGCTCCTGGTTATCGGCGAACGGCATGGCCGCCGAAGGCATTTCGCAAGGCCGCCAGCATCTTTTCTGCAAAGGATTCGCTCTGTCGCGATCGGAATCGCGTGAACAAGGCTGTCGCGAGGGTCGGGACAGGGACATCCTTTTCAATCGCATCGGCGATCATCCAGCGGCCCTCGCCGGAATCCTGCACGTACCCCTTCAATTGTTCCAGCCGTGGATCTTCTTTCAAGGCGCCGGCCGCCAGTTCCAAGAGCCAGGAACGGACGACGCTCCCGTGCATCCAGAGGTCCGCGATGTTGGCGAGGTTGAGCTTATAGTCACTTTTCGCCATGAGCTCGAAGCCTTCTGCATACCCCTGCATCATGCTGTACTCGATGCCGTTATGGACCATTTTCACATAATGCCCGGCGCCCACTCCACCGACGTGAGACCAGCCCTGTTCCGGTGCCAATGTCGTAAAGATCGGCGCGAGCTGTTTTACCGGTGCCTCATCGCCACCGACCATCAGGCAGTAGCCGATTTTCAATCCCCAGACGCCTCCGCTGGTCCCGGCATCGACATAGAGCAGCTGTTTCTTCTTGAGGTCTGCGGCCCGTCGTACATCGTCGTGAAATCTGGTGTTGCCGCCATCGATGACCGTGTCGCCAGGCTGGAGCAGC
>VFKF01000159.1 GCA_009885705.1 Nitrospira sp.
CCGGCCTTCAAATCCACACCGGCAAGGTCGCTCGACCGCTGAAGAATCAAAACCTGCCGCCCCATCTCATGCTCAAAACGAAGCCGCCCGTCCCCCAGGACTTCCGCCACTTTGAACACCGGCCCATTGCGGTCATACCCCAGGACCTTGATCACCGCATAGGCGTCGTTGACCAAAATCTGAGCACCGATCTTCAGTTCGGCAGCCTGCACCCGCGGGTCGACCGACGCATAATACTCCGCGCCTCCCACCAGGATGCGCGCGAGGCCTTCACCCGGCACCTCAAGCAGGGTACCGACCCGATTGGCCGGCGCCGTCAGCTTGGCGATGACGTCGGCCACTTTCTTCAGCTCGACGTCCCGTTGCTGCTGCGCGGCTTGCCCAAGGATCATGGTATGGCGCAGTTTGTAGAGAATCTTCTGGCGGGGATCACTGTCGGGAAACAACGCGAGACATTCTTCTAAAAGTTCAAGTGGATCTGATCCCACACCCTTCGCGGGACTCGCAACGTCCTCTGTCTTCCCGTTTGGCTCCTGGTCCTGTGGCTTACTCGATCGGCGATCGCTCATCAATGGTCCTCCATACCGAACAGATTCATGATCCTAGCACAGCCGCCGTTCGGATTGCCGCTTATCACGACCGCTCAATTGACGGCCTGGAGGGTCACAGATACACGTTCACGATTGGTTCCCCGCAGGATTTCAACCGTCACCTGATCGTTGACTTTATGCCGTTCCATGACATCCATCAATTCGTCCAGAGTTCCAACCGGCTTGCCATCGACTGCCGTGATGATGTCGCCCAATTCCACCCGGCCGGTGGCGGTTTCACGCGCCCCCTTCAGCCCGGCCAGCTCCGCCCCGCTTCCACGCGACACCTTCCCGATAATCAGCCCCTTGATGCCCCACCGCTTGGCCATGGCATCGGGGACGAGGGAGACCCCGAGCCCAGGCCGGATGAGTTTGCCATGCTTGATCAACTCCGGCACGATGCGATTGACCGTGTCGACCGGCACCGCAAAGCCGATTCCCGCGAAGGCCCCGCTGGGGCTCATAATCTGGGTATTCACGCCGATCAACCGGCCGGCGCTATCGAGGAGCGGCCCGCCTGAGTTGCCAGGATTGATCGCGGCATCGGTCTGAATGACGCCTTCGATCGTCCGGTTCGTCAGGGACTTGATCGTCCGTCCCAGCGCACTCACGACGCCGGTCGTCAGCGTATGATCGAGACCGAACGGATTTCCGATCGCCAGGACTTTCTGTCCGACGCGTAAATCCTGCGACATCCCGACTGTGAGGGGCGACAGCGTCTCTTCCGGTGCACGAATCTGCAGCACCGCCACATCGTGATCGGGGTCGGCGCCGATGAGCGTGGCCTTATGCTCCGTCCGGTCTGCCAAGGTCACCGTGATCGAATTCGCCCCGTAAACGACATGAAAATTGGTGACGATGTGCCCCTGCTTATTCCAGACGAATCCCGTTCCGGAGCCTTGTGGGGTTTCAAACAGATTGAACGACCAGGGGTCTCGTTGAATCGCGGTGTTGGCGATGAAGACCACGGATTTGGTCGCCCGCTCGAACACGGCCATGGTGGCCCGCTCATCCGCGCCCAACTCCGCGGGCAAGGGGGTCACCACGCGCGGCTTGCCTTCAGGCCCATCGTAGGACCCGCCCAGCGGCTTCCCCCACTCCGCCATCGACAGGGAAGGCCAGAGGCTGGCGAGCAAGATTCCAGAAATCAGGACTCGCCCCTGCATCGCCATCATTCACCCATGATCTGGATAATGAGTTCCCTGGTGCGAGGCTTGGTATCAAAATCGACGAGGACGACCTGTTGCCAGGTCCCCAGCAACATCGCCCCGTCCAGAAAGGGAATGGTGACAGACGGTCCCTGGAGCTGGCCGCGCAAATGACTGTGCCCGTTGTCCTCCCCGGCATTTCTCGTATTGTGCTGCCAGGCCGGATCGGCCGGCACCGCCCGATCCCAGAATGCTTTCGTATCGGCCCTGATCCCCGGTTCATCTTCAATGATCATCACCGACGCCGTCGTGTGTTTCACAAACACCGTCACGATCCCGGCCAGCAGCTTTGTGCCGGCAAGGGCGTCGGCCACGGCTTTCGTCAGATTTTCGACCTGGCTGTTCCCCTGCATAGGGAGACGCAAGGAGACCGTTTTCACCGCCATGTTATGCCTCCATCGCCCGAAGGGCTCGTCGCTCGCCACTCGTGAAGGCACAGCCGCGAGCCTCCTCCAGAATGGCATCGAACTCGCCTTGCGCCGTCAACCGGCGTAACGCCTCCATCACTGCGCTACTCAAAATGCCCTCAGCCCGCAACGTGTCTAAATAGGCAAAGGCATCGACCAACGTTTCCTTGTTCCGCACATAATAGTCCCTGCCGCGCCGCTGATTGCTGTAGGCTTCAAATTGCTCGCAGGCGACGAGAATCTCCGCCAACTGCCGCACCCAGGGCTTGGCCGCAGCCAGTTTCTCGGGGTAGTAATAATAGAGCATCACCTGCTGCATCCAAGGCGCCCACGTGACCCCCATCTGCTTGATGGCAGGCCGAACCATCCGCAGCCGGCGGGCCAGCCGCCGCGCATAACCCAGCCGCATCTCGACCTGCTCCTTCGCCCACGCGGTCATCGGGATGCCGTCGGCTTCAAGATCCCGTCCATAACAACGGAGAAAGGCCTCCGTCTCGCGTCCGTACGACGTGTATTGATGGACCGCTCTCCATTCCCGCGGTCTCGTCGGAATCCCTCGTTCCTTGGCCCAAGACCAGATCTTCCCAAAGAGTTGGCGATCGAGCCCGGCGCGGCCCAGGTCATGTAACAGACAGGCGATCTGATACTGGCGGACCCGTTCAGGCCCATGGCCCAGCGCCGCTGCGACCGCAGCGCACATCCTCGCCGTTCGAATGGCATGCGGCCGATCGTACCCGCGAATGATCCGGCCAGGATGCAGCGGATGCGGGTAGTCGTAGAGCGCCATGAGCTGCGTGACAAGAGCGCGGGGAACCAAGAGCGGAGCTGGTCGTGAAATGGATGTCATGTGTGGTGACGTGGAAGGGTTGTGCGCAACGGATACGTCCGCGAGAATAGCGTTCGTGGAAAGAGCCTGTCAAGGCGCGCAGAACAACAAAGGCTCGCCCATCGCCGCGATCTTTGTTATGCTCAGCCCAGGCACGCGCGCATCACGTCGCGCAATCCGGGGAAGCAACCATGTCGAGACACAAGACCGTCTGGCAGCTGACAGTGGCAGCGATTCTCCTCAGTCTATCCTGGCCACTAGCGCCGGCATGC
>VFKF01000513.1 GCA_009885705.1 Nitrospira sp.
AATGTCGCCATCGCGCCATCGTCTCTACTCGTCAACGTGATTTCGATTTCTGCGGTTCCTGGAACGATCAGGGGACGATGCGTCAGGGTGTGAGGACAGATCGGGGTCACCATGAGAGATTGGACCGCCGGGTCGATGATGGGCCCTCCGGCCGAGAGAGAGTAGGCGGTCGATCCCGTTGGGGTGCTGACGATGATACCATCGCCACGCAAATTCGTGACGAACTGGCCTTGAATCGAAATTTTCACCTCGATCATTCTGGCCAGGGTCCCCTTGCTGATCACGACATCGTTCAGCACGACTCCACGTGCGACGGTTTCTCCATGCCGATGAATATGCGTTTGGAGCATCAATCGTTCGTCGAGCACGAAGTCATTGGCAAACACGCGTTCAAGGGAGGGGTACAAGTTCTCCAGCCGGACTTCGGTTAAGAAACCCAGACCGCCCATATTGACGCCGAGGATCGGAATGCTTCGTTCCCCGGCAAGCCTGGCAGCATTGAGCATAGTTCCATCGCCGCCCAGGACGAGCAAGACATCTGCCTTGCTGGCCAGTTGAGTTTTCTGCACCCCTCCCTGCTCACCGAGCAAGGCAGCCGATGTTGTATCTAAGATGACTCCAATGCTTTGAGCCCTGAGCCAGGTCACCACATCGAGTAAGGTGTTCTTGATCTCAGGGAACTTGGGCTTGGTCAAGATCCCGATGCTTTTACTCTTCATGTGTAGCGCCTTGCCGTCCAGCGATTTAAGATACTGATGAAAAAGTCCGAGATTGTATCGGGAGGGTTCTTTTGAAGTCAACGAATCGAAGCCACTCAAGCTGCCAGCTCTGGGATGGGATCTCGTCGAATTCCAGGCTTGTGTGATTGTCTCGTAGCCTTGACACCCAAAATCCTTCTAGTTAAGATTAGGTCAAGTTTTTCGATAGGTTTGCGCAGATGGAACTGGTCATAGGTTTCACCTAAAAGGAGGCAGGATGTTCGAACGATTCACGGACAAGGGTCGGAAGATCATCATCCTCGCACGGGAAGAGGCTGAGCGTCACCAAAACGATTACCTCGGAACCGAGCATCTCGTCCTTGCGATTCTCCGTGAGTCCGACGGGATTGCGCTGATGATCTTGAAAAAGATGGGGCTTTCGACCGAGCAAATCCGTTTAGAAATTGAACGGAATTTGCCAGGCGGGGGAACCACGATGACCTTTGGGGAAATCCCATTCAGCCCCCGGGTCAAGAAAGTCATCGAATACGGGGTCGAAGAAGCCCGTCTCCTCGGACACAATCATATCGGCAGCGAACATCTTTTATTGGGACTGCTCCGAGAAGAAGAAGGGATCGGCGGGAAAATCCTCCGCAGCTTAGGCGCCAATCTCCTGACCGCCCGACAATTGACCGTCACATTCTTGCGGAAGTCAGCCCCTCGTGAGCGCGACCGGAAGAGCAATACTCCGGCACTCGACGAGTTCGGTCGTGACCTGACCCAGTTGGCCCAAGAAGGACATCTGGATCCTGTCATCGGTCGCGCCGACGAAATCGAGCGTGTATTACAAATTTTGAGCCGCCGTTCAAAAAACAATCCTGTGCTCATTGGAGAAGCAGGCGTCGGTAAGACCGCTATTGTCGAAGGTCTTGCCCAGCGGATCGTTCAGTCTGAAGTGCCGGACAACCTTCTCTCACGCCGCGTCATTGCATTAGATCTCGGCGCGCTGGTCGCGGGCACGAAATATCGCGGCCAATTCGAGGAACGGCTGAAGGTCGTGATGAAGGAGATTGTCCAGGCCGGAAACATCATTATTTTCATCGATGAACTTCATACCTTGGTGGGAGCTGGAGCGGCAGAGGGATCGATCGATGCTTCCAACATGCTCAAGCCAGCATTGTCGCGTGGGGAAATTCAGTGCATCGGTGCCACGACGCTGGATGAATACCGAAAGCATATTGAAAAAGATGGGGCTCTCAAGCGGCGATTCCAGCCGATTCATGTTCAGCCCCCAAGCATCGATGAAACGGTATTGATCATTCAGGGACTTCGTGATCGGTACGAAGAACATCATGGCGTCGAAATTTCCGAAGAGGCTATTCTCGAAGCAGTGAAGTTATCCGACCGTTACATCAGCGATCGCTTCCTCCCTGACAAGGCCATCGATCTCATCGACGAGACTGGCTCACGGGCAAAATTGCAGACCTATGCATTGCCCTCGGAGCTGAAGGCCATGGAGCAAGAGCTGAAAAAGGTTTCTCGCGAAAAGGAACAGGCCATCTCCTTACAGAACTTCGAGGAAGCCGTTCGTCACCGCGAGGAAGAAGAACGGCTGCGCAAGCTGCTCGATGAATCCAAGCGCGAGTGGAAGAAGAATCAGGAGAAAAATAAGCCGACGATTGGCAAAGAAGATGTGGCCTATGTCGTCTCCAAGATGACCGGTATTCCGCTCTTCAAGCTTGAAGAGGAAGAGTCGAATAAGCTGTTGCGCATGGAGGAGTTCCTCCACAAGCGCGTGATTGGTCAGAATGAAGCCATCTCGGCGGTGGCGCGGGCCATTCGGCGGTCACGTGCAGGTCTCAAAGAGGCACGGAAACCGATCGGCTCGTTTATTTTCCTGGGACCCACCGGGGTTGGGAAAACCGAGTTGGCACGGACGTTGGCGGGGTTCCTCTTCAATAGTGAAGACGCGCTTATTCGAATCGACATGTCGGAATATCAGGAAAAGTTCACCAGTACGCGACTTTTCGGGGCGCCTCCTGGATACGTGGGATATGAAGAGGGTGGTCAGCTGACTGAGCGAGTTCGCCGTCGGCCCTATTCAGTGGTGCTGTTCGACGAAATCGAAAAGGCTCATCCGGATGTGTTCAATATCCTGCTCCAAGTATTGGACGACGGGGTGTTGACCGACAGCCTTGGACGCAAAGTCGACTTTAAGAATTGTGTCATCATCATGACCTCTAATATCGGGACGAAGATGATCCAAAAGGGCGTCTCGCTCGGATTCCAGAGCACGGAAGGCGATCAGGATCGCCATAAGAAGGAAGAAGTCCTGGGTGAATTGCGACGTTCGTTCAGCCCGGAATTCCTGAACCGGATTGACGAAATTGTGGTCTTCCACCAACTGGACAAGACTCATCTCACCAGTATTCTCGATATCCTGTTGGGTGAACTCAATCTTCGTCTTTTGGAGAAGGGTGTGGAGCTTGAAGTCGAGGATGACGTGAAGCAATGGCTGATCAAGGAAGGCTATGAGCCTCTCTATGGAGCCAGGCCGATGCGCCGGACGATTCAGCGTGCGATCGGTGATCCGCTCTCTGAAGAAATGATCAAGGGACGGTTTAAGGAATGCCGTAAAATCCGCGTCGTGCTTCGCGATGGCGCTCCGGCATTCATTGCGCAGGAGGCCATGGCTGGCGTCTAGAAGCTCAGCTTTGACCTGTCTGATATTAGAATATTGAGTATGACATGGCCCTTGTGGCATCAGAGCCACAAGGGCCATGTTATTTGCCTCTCAACTTGAGCTCTCATTCGTCGTTTCGTTCACGTGGTAGGACATGATTACAACGCTTGATCAGCCGCGTAACGTCTGGATACCTGGGCCTATCCTTGGCATCGAGACGTCCTGTGATGAAACCGCGGCATCAGTGCTGGCGGCAGATGGCACCGTCCTTTCAAATATCATTACGTCACAACATGCCGTGCACCAACGATTCGGTGGCGTCGTGCCAGAACTCGCTTCCCGCGCCCATATTGAATCTATTGAAGTTGTCTCAGCTGAGGCACTACAACAAGCTGGTTTGGTATGGACTGACCTCTCTGGTATCGCTGTCACCCAAGGACCCGGTCTGGCTGGTGCGCTGCTCGTTGGGGTCAACTATGCAAAAGCCTTGGCTTATGCCTTGAGTATTCCTGTAGTCGGTGTGAGCCATCTTGAGGGCCACATTGCCTCCGCCTGGTTGCAGGACCCAGCGTTTCCATTGCCCTGTGTGGTCCTGGTTGTCTCAGGTGGCCATACCCATCTGTATTTCAGGGAAGCCAGCGGCCGCCACCGGCTGCTTGGCGCGACCAAAGACGATGCGGCAGGGGAGGCTTTTGACAAAGGCGCTCAAATGCTTGGACTAGACTATCCTGGGGGGCCAGCCATAGATCGCTTGGCGCAGCAGGGAAATCCAGGCGCGGTTGCCTTCCCAAGGTCCTATCTGAAGAAGGGTAGCCTTGATTTTAGTTTCAGCGGTTTGAAAACATCCCTGCTGTATACAGTTCAAGCAATGCATGAGCAATTGAGGGTGGATAAACTGGCTGATCTTGCAGCAGGTTATCAGGAGTCTATCGTCACCATTTTAGTTGAGAAGGCCTTTGCTGCGGTCCAATATTCCGGCGCTCGTGCATTGGCCGTTGTCGGCGGAGTGTCTGCAAATTCACGTCTGCGCCTGCTGCTCCAAGAGCGTGCTGCATCCGAGGGGCTGTTGTTGAGCCTTCCTCCGCTAAGCTATTGCACTGATAATGCTGCGATGATCGCGGCGGCGGGGAGGCAAGCACTATGCGCAGGGACACGGGCTCCCCTCGACCTGGATGCTCACGCCTCAATGGTTTCACCGTTGGCTCACACGATTTAATTTTCAGAGAGAGAAGGACGCGACGCTCATTCCTGAAATCTACGGACAAGTCCTGGGTCTCCGTGCCGGCCAGCTCGCCATGCTTGAACGGCTGTATCGCCGACGTATGCCTGTGGATGACGTCCTTTCATCTGAAGCGGCCAAAACCCTTGCTGAGTTCACGCACGAGATTCGCCGTCCCATCGGATTGGTCATCACCAGGCGTGGTGCGGTGCAAGACGTCCTGGTCGGCGCTGGCACCGAACCCTCTCCAACGACGTTGACCACGTTTCGTGCGAGTCCGCGATCGCTGAGGGGCCTTCGCCTGATCCGCTCAACCTTAAAAGATGAGCCGATTATTCAAGAAGACCTCACCATGCTGGGCCTGCTTCGACTCGACATGATCGGCACGTTGGCCGTCACGCCTAAGGGGGAACCAGGCTTGCTCTCCCTGGCCCACTTGAATCCACCAGGCCCTGAAAAATCCTCATACACATTGCTGAAGCCTACGGCTGTCCATCAATGTCCGATAAGTTTCGAAACATTCATTCACGACTTGGAGTCGGGTCTACAACGTCAGAGCGCATCGCACACAATGGCCCAAGGGCAAACCGCCATCCTCGTGAGCGCCTCACCCAAGAGCAAAGCCGAGCAGGAAGAGCGCCTCGCTGAGCTTGCGGAATTGGCGTCCTCTGCGGATCTCACGGTCATCGACCGTTTAGTGCAACGGACACAGGGTGGCCACCATCGGTTTCAATTAGGAAGCGGCAAGCTCAAAGATGTGCTGACACAAGCGATGCAACAGGGCGCAGATCTCTTGATCTTCGATCAAGACTTAGCTCCCGGTCAGTTACGTGCGATTGCGGAGATCAGCGACCTGCCGGTCATCGATCGGACCCAGCTGATTCTCGACATCTTTGCGCAACGCGCGCATAGCCGAGAAGGCAAGGTGCAAGTCGAGCTGGCGCAACTTCGCTATATGCTGCCGCGTCTTTCCGGTCAGGGCGCAAGCCTTTCTCGATTAGGCGGAGGCATCGGTAGCAGAGGGCCTGGCGAAACAAAACTCGAAACGGACCGCCGTCGAATCCGAGAGCGCATCGACTATTTGGAGCGAGAGATCAAAGGTTTTGCCCGCCACCAAGATCAGCGTCGTTCGCGCCGTGTCCGACAGGATTTCCCGGTCCTGTCCATCGTGGGGTACACGAACGCAGGCAAGTCGACGTTGCTCAACGTCCTCACAAACAGCCAAGTGAGCGCGGCCCCGCGCGTCTTTGAAACACTCGATACCACCAGCCGACGTCTGCGCTTTCCGCAGGGCAGGGAAGTCATCATCACCGACACCGTGGGATTCATTCGCGACCTACCCAAAGATCTCCTCGCTGCCTTCAGAACGACTCTTGACGAGTTGCGCGATGCCGACCTCCTCCTCCACGTAGTTGATGCAGGGACCAAAGATCTGGACGCCCATATCGCCGCCGTCGATACCGTGCTGGAAAGCCTCACCCTCGACGAGCTTCCGCGGGTCTTGGTGTTTAATAAATGCGATCAGCTTCCACCCGGACAAGCAGAGGTTCTCTGTCAACGCTACGGGGCGATCGGGATTTCAGCTCTGCATTCGGAGACCTTGCGTCCGCTCATTCGGCTGCTTGAAGAACGACTGGCCGTACTCGTCCCGGAGGGCGGCTCTTCCAGGAAATCCACGCCGCCAGGCCCGCTTGCATCTCAGTCCTAACTCACGGCACAATCGCACGTCGACTACCAGCCATGACTACAAAATCCTTACCAGCTGTGGATCGCCGGGAACGCCTCAAGGCCATTGCCAAGGCGCTCCAACGTACGATGCCAGTTCCCCAAATGGAACTCGATCACCGGTCGCCGTGGGAGCTGCTCGTGGCGACAATTCTTTCAGCACAATGCACGGATCAGCGGGTGAATCAGGTGACTCCGCCACTCTTTGGCCGATATCCTGGACCAGTAGAAATGGCCGCTGCTCAGTTGCCTGAGCTTGAACAACTCATTCGGTCGACGGGATTCTATAAGAATAAAGCCAAACATCTTCTTGCTTGCGGCAAGGCCGTGACCGAACAATTCAATTCACAGGTTCCGCAGGCAATGGAGGAATTGATTACACTGCCTGGTGTCGGCAGAAAAACGGCGAATGTCATGTTAGGAAATGCATTTGGACAGCCAGGTATTGTTGTCGATACCCATGTGAAACGTGTGGCCAAGCGGCTTGCTTTGACCAAATCTGAAAATCCCGAACGTGTAGAAGAAGACTTGCAGCAACTGATGCCAAAATCGCAGTGGACAGCCGTCTCGCAACGATTGTTGCTGCATGGCCGCTATACCTGTCTGGCGCGAAAGCCTCGGTGCGGTACCTGTCCGGTTTACCAACTGTGCTCCTGGAAAGAGAAAGGCCCGCAATGATTCATAGTATGACCGGCTTCGGCCGTCGGCAGGCTCCTTGGCAGGATGGAGCCGTCACGGTCGAAATGCGCTCCGTGAACCATCGCTTTCTTGAAATTGCCTGCCGCCTTCCCAGGCCCCTGAGCCATCTGGAAGACGCGTTCAAGAAATCCATCCAGCAACGCTGCACCCGCGGCCGCGTCGACATCACGGTAACGGTTCAGGCTGGAAAAGGCCGTGCCGGAGGGGTCAACCTTGACCTGCCCCTCGCGAAGCAGTACCATCAGGCCTTCCTCACTCTCAAGAAATCCCTGAAGCTGAGCGGGTCGGTCGATCTGGCGCTCATGGCTGGGCTCCGTGACGTGGTGTCGGTATCGGATCAGCCGACGGAAGACCCGAAATTGGCGAAGCTCGTGCAGCAACTGATGACCAAGGCACTGACGGACCTTGCGGAGATGCGAACGAGCGAAGGGAAGGCCCTGACCGAGGATATGCGCGCGCGGGTCCAGACCATTCGGAGCCACAAAGACCTGGTCGCAGCACGGACCCCGCTGTTGGCCCAAGAGGCCTTTGTCCGTATGAAAACCCGTGTGGAGAAGCTCCTGGGATCGGAAATCCCAGATCCCCCGCGGCTGTATCAGGAATTGGCAGTGTACGCGGATCGTGGCGACATTACGGAAGAAATAGTCAGATTGGACTCGCATATGATACAGTTTGAGCAGACGCTCACACGTGCAGAGTCTGTCGGCAAGACCCTCGACTTCCTGCTCCAGGAAATCGGGCGGGAAGTCAACACGATCGGCTCCAAAGCCAACGATGCAGAAATTGCCGGTCATGTGGTGCAAATGAAGGCCGAGCTTGAACGTATTCGCGAACAGGTCCAAAACGTCGAATGAGTACTAGTACGACCACAAGTTCTGCCGCGACTGTGTCAGGCCAACCGCGATCCTCGACGGATCGTCGTGGGATTCTCTTCATTATCTCTGCTCCGTCTGGCACGGGGAAAACCACACTCTGCAAGCAACTCACGACGAACCTTCCCGATCTGTGGCACTCAATTTCCTATACGACAAGACAGCCACGGCTTGGCGAAGAGCATGGGCGTGAATATTATTTCATCGACGAACAGCCGTTCCAAGAGATGATCAATCGAAATGAGTTTGTCGAGTGGGCCCGCGTGTACGGGAACCTCTACGGTACACCATGGAAATCGCTGACCGAAAAGATCGATCAGGGGATCGATGTCTTACTGGAGATCGACGTACAAGGGGCGATGCAGGTCAGGAAGCGGTTTGAGGATTCGGTATCGATTTTCATTCTTCCCCCCTCAATGGCCGTCCTCCGATCCCGGCTGCAAACTAGAGCTTCAGACACGGCGGAAGAGATCCAACGGCGTTTGCATAAAGTCAAAGAAGAGGTCTGGAGCTATCGGGAGTACGCCTACATCGTCCGGAACGACGATATCAACCGATCGATTCGCGACCTCGAAAGCATCTTTTGGTCGGAACGTCTGAAGACGAAACGATTGAATATGACGTGGCTCGAAAATAACTTCATTCTCGACGACGAACAGAAATCCTGAACTCGCAACGATTGTTCATTACACAAAGGAGCACTGCAGCCATGATCGACATGTTGAGACTCTTGCCGCAATACGCACCAGGTGAATTCGATTCCCGCCATCGTCTCGCAATTATTGCGGGTCAGCGGGCGAAGCATATCTTGCAAGGATCGCGTCATGCAGCCTCGCGCTTCAATAAGGAAACGACCATTGCCCTCGATGAAGTCCTCCGAGGACAAACGACGTACCTCGTCGGTCAAGAGGCCCGGGATGCGATGAAGGAATCGAAGCGCGGCAAGGAAGGTGAAATGGAGCGCATCGCCATGATGACCGGCGACGATGCGAAGGAGATCAAAAAAGAACTGAGCGTCTATGTCGACGATACCCCGAAGGCGGTCGTGGGGACGAGCGAGGAGTAATACGTGGAGATCTCCGGCTCTACAGGGCCGACGTTGATCGGGAAACGGATCGTGCTCGGCGTGACGGGCAGCATTGCCGCCTATAAGGCGGTCCTGTTGCTCCGAACCTTGCTCCGTGAAGGAGCGGTCGTGCACGTCGTGATGACGCAATCGGCGAGGAAATTCGTCACTCCGCTGACGTTTGAAGTGCTCTCAGGCCACCCCGTCTCGACGGAGGTGTTCGAGGCGCATCAGGAGATGAAACACTTATCGTTGCCTGAGCAAGCAGATGCCATTGTGATTGCGCCGGCTACGGCCAATTGCCTGGCCAAGATAGCCCTGGGACTGGGTGACGATTTACTCTCGACCATGCTGCTCACGGCACAATGCCCTTTGATTGTGGCACCCGCTATGGATGGAGGGATGTGGACACATCCTACAGTCACCGAGCACGTGCGGACATTGCGTGCCAGGGGGACGGTGGTTGTGGATCCCGATGAAGGCCCCCTGGCCTCAGGGCGGATCGGTCCCGGCCGCTTGGCAGAGGAAAGCAGGATTCTGGAGGCGCTTCAAACAGCCTTGGCGCCGCTGCGCGATTGGCAGGGGCACCGCATCCTGGTTTCGGCCGGCCCAACGCAGGAGCCGATCGATCCCGTACGATTCATTTCAAACCGCTCATCCGGGAAAATGGGCTACGCTCTCGCCGAGGCCGCTCAGGCAAGGGGAGCCCAGGTCGTCCTTGTGACTGGGCCTACGGCGCTTCCTCTTCCGAAAGGCGTCGAGGTTGTTTCGGTCGCCACGGCTGAAGAAATGACACAAGCCCTGTCGATACGCCTGGCATGGTCTTCCGCCGTGATCATGGCCGCCGCCGTCGCGGACTTTCGTCCCAAACACCCTGCTTCTCAAAAAATGAAGAAACAAGGACTGAGCGACCAAACGCTTGATCTCGAGCGAACCACCGACATTCTGGCCTCCTTATCCGCCCAACGGACCACGCAACTTATCGTTGGCTTTGCCGCAGAGACCTGCGATCTAATCGCTCACGCGAAAGACAAGCTTACGGCCAAAGGGCTCGACCTCATTGTGGCAAACGATGTTACGATGGAAGGAGCGGGGTTCGGCAGTGAACAGAATGCGGCCACGTTAATCGATCGGGAGGGGGCTGTTACTGAGCTGCCGTTGATGCCAAAGCGTGCGCTTGCTGACGCAATCCTGAATCGGGCGCATGAACTGCTTCGCACCAGAGAGTCGCAACAGGCGCCAAAGCCGGTTGTGGGAGGACGCTAAAACACCATGGCACAGAATCAACAATCAGCCGAGACGGCGATGGAGATTGACCGACTGGCCACCCAATTGGCCAAAGATCCGCAATCCAAGGTCTTCATGCCCTTGGCTGAAGAATATGGCAAAGCCGGCATGTGGCAGGAAGCCGCAGGTGTTCTCGAAGATGGGTTGAAATATTATCCCGGCTTCATTACGGCGATGGTCGCGCTCGGTCGTGCCTATGATCAGATGGGGCAGCCCACCAAGGCGAAAGCGATTCTGGAAGAATCTATCAAATTAAGTCCTGAAAACCTGCGTGCGCACCGGACCTTGATCAAGATCTATGTGAGCCAGGAGCTACAGGCCTTGGCTTTGCAATCCTGCGCTGTCATCTTGAGAGTCAATCCGCGGGATGAGGAGGCGCTCTCAGTTCAATCGGCGTTGGCTAAACCCCTGACTCTCAAAAAAGAGCCGGAGAGACTAAAGCCCGCTGATCCAGTCACACAAAACAGCTCCGTGCAAGAGGTGCTGGCCGCTCCAATTAGTGCAGACCCACTCAAGGCAGCCATTCCTGAAGTTGATACGCAGCATGAAGACCAATCAGCTTCAACGTCAGTCAAATTAGAGGCCGTCGCGCCCGACCCACTAATCGTGGCTTCGGAGCTGATGGAAACGGTGCTCCATACACGGGATCACACTGACAAACAACTTGCGGTACCCACAGAGGATCCTCAGGCCAACGCCGTTGAGGCGATGCCTTCTCCTTCCCCTCATGCTAACGTCGTGCTTCAATTAGAAGCCTGGCTTCGAAATATTCAATCACGGCGGCGAGACGCTGATACGACGAATAGGCCCCTCTCCAAGACTTCCCAATAATTTTGCGAGTTTGACCGGTTTGAGTCGGACTGCTACAATGCGGCCCGGCTGGACTGTGGCAGGAGCAGTCGTTCTTCCCTATTAAGTAATTGAATAATAGAGTCATGCTACGCATACGAATATTGCACGGTCCAAATCTCAATCTCCTTGGGAGCAGAGAGCAGTCGGTTTACGGCACCCTGTCACTTGATGCCATCAACTCAACCATTACAAAGTTGGCAAAAGAATTGGCCGTGAAGGTGGATATACGCCAGTCGAATCACGAGGGAGAGTTGGTCACCTGGATTCAAGAGTCGCGGGCAGCATACGATGGAATCATCATCAACCCGGCCGCCTATACCCATACGAGCATTGCGATCCGGGATGCGATTGCGGCAGTCAGTTTGCCAACGATTGAAGTGCATCTATCCAATATCCATCAGCGGGAAGAGTTTCGCCATCACTCCTATATCGCAGGAGTTGCGCTTGGGCAGATTGCCGGTTTGGGCGTGACGGGTTATCTCCTCGCACTTCGTGGGTTGCATGACCATCTCACCGCATCCAAACGCCAGAAGAAGACAGCCGTGCCAGCAACAGTGCGACGGACGACAATAGGAACGAAATAATGACGGAGCGCGTCGAGTGGACGCATGCAGGGTGAAGGGAGTATCGAGTGATTTCCACGACCGACTTTCGCGGTGGCGTACGGCTGATGGTCGATAACCAGCCGTTTTATATCATTGAGTTTCAGCATGTAAAACCAGGCAAAGGTGGAGCCTTCGTACGTACCAAGCTCAAGGGTTATCTCACGGGTAGTGTGATCGACCGTACCTTTCGGTCAGGGGAACGGTTCGAAGAGCCGAAGCTCGATGAACGGGACATGCAATTCCTTTACGCAACCGACGACGCCTATACCTTCATGGACACGGATTCCTACGAGCAATTGACGTTCGAAAAGAGCAAGCTCGGCGATAATGCAGATCTATTGAAGGAAAACATGATCGTGAAGATTCTCGTGTACGAGCATCGCCCGATTGATGTTGAACTGCCGAATTTTATCGAATTAAAAGTGACGGACACCGAGCCGGGCTTCCGTGGCGATACCGCGACGGGCGGCACGAAACTCGCTACCCTTGAAACTGGCGCCACCCTGAAGGTGCCGCTCTATTTAGAAAGTGGGACCGTGATCAAGATTGATACGCGGACGCGGGCCTACGTGGAGCGTGTTCGGTGAGCATACAGAAATCGAGTAAGTCAAAGAAACGAGGGAAGCCGATTATTCTCCCTCAGGCCTTTGCGACCCCCCCAAGTGGCCTGGTCACACCGTTGTTATCTGGACAGCAGAGCAAACACATCCAAGAACTGATCGATCTGCTCAAGAAGAACAATCTGACCGAGCTGGAGCTGGAGCGAGAAGGCCTGAGAATCCGTGTGCGCCATGAAGTCGAGGTCAGAACGATCACGACTAGCGTCGCCGACCATGGCTCATCCGGCACGGCCTCCTCGTCTCAACCCTCTGGTGCGGCAGCGGTACAGACCGAAGATACGACCGGCATGATTACCATCGCATCTCCGATCGTTGGCACGTTTTATCGGTCCCCCTCACCGGATGCCGATCCCTACGTCGAAGAGGGCGATTTTGTGAAAAAGGGCCAGGTCCTCTGTATCGTCGAAGCGATGAAGCTCATGAACGAGATCGAATCCGAGGTAGAAGGACGCATCACGAAAATTCTGGCTGAAAGTACGAAGCCGGTGGAGTATGGCCAGGCACTCTTCCTCGTCGATCCGACAGCCACACCATAATCCCTCTTCCCTCGACCCACATCGGAGTACTTGCGTGTTCAAGAAAGTATTGATAGCCAATCGCGGTGAGATCGCCCTCCGGGTGATTCGCGCCTGTAAAGAGCTCGGCATTAAGACCGTGGCAATTTTCTCCGAGGCCGATGCGGCGAGCCTCCATGTGCGCGCAGCCGATGAAAAGATTTGCGTCGGGCCTCCTGATGCAGCCCTCAGTTATCGAAACATTCCCAACGTCCTGAGCGCCGCCGAGATCACCGGGGCGGACGCCATCCATCCCGGTTACGGATTCCTCTCCGAGAATGCCCACTTCGCCGAAGTCTGCGAATCCATCGGTGTCAAATTTATCGGTCCGACGTCCGAACACATCGCGCTCCTGGGCGATAAAGCCAAAGCGCGAGAAATCGTCGCCCGTCGAGGTCTCCCTGTCACACCGGGCAGCCCGGGCGAGCTCAAAAGCGAACAGGAAGCGCTTGAAGCCGCCACCAAGATCGGGTATCCCGTCATCATCAAAGCCTCCTCCGGTGGGGGAGGCCGCGGCATGCGTGTCGTGAACAAGGCCGAAGACCTCGCGCGCGCATTCCAAGCCGCGCAAGCCGAGGCAAAGACCACGTTCGGCAATGATGCCGTCTATCTCGAACGGTATTTTCTCGAGCCTCGCCATATCGAAGTGCAAATCGCCGCCGACCACCGTGGACATGTCGTGCATCTTGGCGAGCGCGATTGCTCGATCCAACGCCGGCATCAGAAGCTGCTCGAAGAAACGCCGTCGCCCGCTGTCGACGAGAAGCTCCGCCGTGAAATCTGCCGCGTCGCGGTCGAAGCCGTCAAAGCTGTGCATTACCGGAATGTCGGGACTGTCGAGTTCCTCCTCGATAAGGATCACAACTTTTTCTTCATGGAAGTGAATACCCGCATACAGGTCGAGCATGCGATCACGGAGATGGTGACCGGCATCGATCTTATCAAGGAGCAGATCACTCTCGCGGATGGACAATCCCTCTCATTCAAGCAACAAGACATCAAACTCAACGGACATAGCCTTGAATGTCGTATCAACGCGGAAGATCCCGAGAAGTTTACGCCCTGCCCGGGAATGATCACCAAGTACAGCGCGCCAGGGGGGTTTGGCGTTCGTGTCGATTCGGCCATGGAATCGAACATGATGGTCGTTCCGTTCTACGATTCGATGATCGCCAAGGTCATTACCCATGGCCGAGACCGGCAGGAATGCATCGCCCGCATGCGCCGCGCCCTTGACGAATTCGTCATCGAAGGCATCAAGACGACCATCCCATTGCACAAGCGCATCCTCAACGACCCTGATTTCCAGAAGGGGCATGTCTCCACCACGTTCCTCGAACGATTCCTGGTCAGTTAATCCAGCCGGTTTAATAACACTCGGCAGCCGACTGGCAGTGCGTCGTGCTTCCAGCTACAATTCTTCCAGAATGTCAGGACCAATCCACTCCATGCGTAACCGCCTCTACATCATTCTCGATCCGTTGGTCTGTCCTGACCGTTCCCTGGTGGATATCCTGACGATCGCGGCTGAGGCTGGCGCGTCGCTCTTTCAATATCGCAACAAGACCGCGTCGATGAAGGCAGCCTACGAAGAGGCCTTGGTCCTCAGACGTGCCGCCGCGCAAGCAGGGGTTCTCTTTATCGTGAACGATCGCTGCGACTTGGCCTTGGCTGTGGATGCTGATGGCGTCCATTTGGGGCAGGGTGATATGCCACTCGATATGGCAAGGAAGGTGATGGGGCCGGATAAATTGATCGGGATTTCCACGCACACTGTAGACCAGGTCATGGAAGCCGCTGTTGGAAAACCGGACTATCTTGGTTTTGGTCCAATCTTCAAACCAGGTTCCAAACAAGACCACGACCCGCTTGTTGGGCTTGAGGGGTTACGGGCAATGCGTTCGTTCACAGCGTTACCCGTCTTTGCGATTGGGGGAATTCAGATTGAGCAGGTCCAGGCAGTCATGCGGGCAGGAGCGGACGGAGTGGCCGTCATCTCAGCCATCTTGAAAGCCACCGATATTCGAGAGGCCGTCAGGAGTTTTCTCGACCGGATGCCGTTACCAGCTTCGCCAGCCTCATAATCTCTACCGTCCACGCGAGCGGGACCAGGCCTTCGTTCCAATGCTGTTGTATGCGCGAGCTATAGGGGATTGGACCCACCACAGGGACCTTTGCAAGACGTTGAAGGATAGTCACGGTCGATTGTTCCTGCAACCGCGCGATCTTCGTACGCACAGGCATAGGTTGATTCAAGACCAACGCGATGACCGAGACCTTTCGCTGGCGAAGTGCATGAAGTGTTAATAATGCATGGTTGATCCCGCCCAGACCTGATCGTCCCACCACGATGACAGGAAGTCCCATGCGCTGTATGAGGTCTAACCCATCGATACGGTCCGTTATCGGCACATGCACTCCACCGGCTCCCTCCACTGCCACAAAATCGTGTTTCTGACAGAGGGCATGGAACGCTCGCAGGATGGTGGTCAGCCGTATCGTCTGTTGTTCCGCACGCGCAGCAGAGAGCGGCGCCATAGGAAATCGAAAGACGTAGGGACAGACTTCCGTTATCGGATCATGGCATTCAGCGGCTCGTCGCAAGCGCGTGCCATCAGACCGAGCCCTCATCGATCGCGAGACCCCTGTCTCAACCGGCTTCATGACACCGATATCGATTCCTCGTTGCCTCAGATGCGACACAAGCGCAGCGGTGACGAGTGTTTTCCCGACACCGGTATCGGTCGCGGTGATAAAGACTCCGTACTTCATAAAAAAGAGCCGAGGGCGAATAGCATATGGCACAGAGTATCTGAATAGAGATCCTTCATGTCGCTTCCCAATCCGTTCTTCGCCATAAGCTATTAGCCATATGCCATACGCTCCTCTCAGAGATTCCGGCTATCGCAGTTCCATACCTGTCCCGACACATCGTTGAGTCGAGCCAGATGCAAGACAGTCTTGGCCACTTCCTCGCGTGACGGTGGCCGGCCTAACAGATGGTCTTTCCAATCGTCGCCTTCCGGCATGACTCCAGTGGTCAATCCTGTCTGCTGCCAGCCCGGCAAGAGGAGGTTGACGCGGACGTTGCCTGTTCCCCATTCCTTGGCCGCGGTCTGGACCAGACCGAGGAGACCGGCTTTTGACGCGGCGTAGGCAGCCTGCCCAATCGAACCTTGGAATCCGGCATGGGATCCAATCACGATGATTGACCCGCCACCATGGGCGAGAAGGGGAGGGGCCATGGCGCGGAGGCAGTGAAATGTTCCTGTCAAATTCGTGGCCAACACGTCGGCCCATGCGTCTTCCTGTTGTCGAAGCAGCAGTTGGCTTCCTCCGATTCCAGCATTGCAAATAAACACCATCGGCATCGGTACCTGGCGGCAGGAGGCCTCCACCATCTGTTGCACCGACTGTGACTCGCGAATGTCGGCGGCGTACAATGCACCACTGCCCCCAGCAGCTTCCACGTGAGAGAGGGTATCCTCAGCCGCTGATTTATTACG
>VFKF01000246.1 GCA_009885705.1 Nitrospira sp.
CACCTGGGTCTTATAATCGTAATTGCGATAGATGGTCAGGATCTGACGGATCAGCTCCATCCCATTTGAACTGATGTCGTCAAGCCGACCGATGAAGGGAGACACACACCAGGCACCGGCTTTTGCCGCAAGTAGCGCTTGGGTTGGTGAGAAACACAAGGTGACGTTCACCTTGATTCCCTCAGCCGCCAATCGTTTGGTGGCCTTCAGCCCCTCCGCAATCAACGGCACCTTCACCACGATATTCTTATGGATCTTTGCGAGTTCTTTCCCTTCCTTCACCATCGCGTCGGCTTCGAGGCTGACGACCTCTGCGCTGATCGGCCCATCCACGATGCTGCAGATCTCAATCAACATTTCCTTGAAGCTGCGGCCTTCCTTAGCCACGAGCGAGGGGTTCGTGGTCACTCCGTCGAGCAGTCCCAGGCTGGCCGCCTCTTGGATTTCTTTGACGTTGGCGGTATCAAGAAAGAATTTCATGGGCTCGTCCTTTCATCTCGGGATGTGAGAACCATGTCCTCACATCGTTATCGGTTATTGTATGCAGAACTCGAACGGTGGCTCGACCGCCCCGTCCAATCGCCTCGTTTGACAGGTTTCTACCTGACAGTTAAGATTCGATCGTCAAACGCCTGCCACGTTATTCGTTGGTCACAGTATACGACGAGGAGAACTCCTATGAGACGATCTGCCTGGCTATTCGCGATGTGCCTGCTCCTGACCGCCTGCGGCGGCAGTAATCCCTATCTGGAACAGTCCCTCAAACCAGCTGAGCTTCAAGGAAAAGACAAGGTCTGGTTTGAAAAGAACTGGGGAGCGCCCAGCGGCAAGGCCCCTAGGTTTTTTGGCGGAGAAACATGGACCTACTATCGCATCGCCGGAGGAAAGTCGGGCCTCCCCCTCTTTAATTTCACGCCCAACCAATGCCAGATCACACTGAAGTTCGACAAGGAAGAAAAACTCGCCGACTACGACTATTCAGGCTGTTAACCGGCGAGCTGTTCCTGAAACTTGTGCGCACAGGTTCGGCTACAAAAGTAATAGGTCTGGCCTCCAATATCTTCCGTGATCGCCTTTCCCCTTGGAACGAACACCCGGCACACAGGATCCTGCACCATGTGATTCTTGCCGGGAGGAAGCTGCTCCGGCTGGCCCTGTGCCTTGAACTCTCGAAGAGCCCGCCGGAGAAGAAAATACAGTACCGTGAGGAGTCCGAGAACGAGGATAATTCTATACATAGTGGTAGTCTCTTCGTGAGGCCACAATCCTATGGGACAGCATCACCCCTGTCAAGGACTCCATAACCGGTTCTAGTTGAGAAACCAACAGATTTCCACTCCAACCATT
The DNA here is from genome assembly GCA_009885705.1 of Nitrospira sp. GTDB lineage: Bacteria > Nitrospirota > Nitrospiria > Nitrospirales > Nitrospiraceae > Palsa-1315. Next base: position 1,348 of record VFKF01000246.1, read on the forward strand.
CGCTCAAACGGCCCAGCCTGACCAGCACAAAGGGGCCTATTTGCCCAGAAGACCCAGTACTTCAGATGGATATGCTTCCATTTCATAGAATGCTACAGTGCCGACATGACGACTTGCGATAAATGCCGCGGGGCAATGTTACCGGAACGGGCAGTGGATCTGAACGCAGGACTTGCGATCACAGTGTATGCATGTTTGAACTGTGGCCGTCGGAAATCAGCGGGCCAGGAACCTCTGCCTATTACCGCACGACATTAATCCGTGCTATGACAGAATCGAAACCGCTCACGCACGACGAGCATAAGGCAGCTGAAGCTGCCTTTCGTGGGACTCCGCTCAACCCTGATTGGACGGACTCAGCCCAGGAAATCTATGCCCGTCTCACTGCAGCGATTGCCAAACGAAAAGCCACTGACCTCATGCCCACGAACACGTGGGAGCGTGAAAAGGTCTGCCGGTGATCCGTCACTCCCCCGTTCAGCCCGCGATCCAATTCATCCGCCCCTGACTCCTACGAGTTCAGTACGCCAGACATCAGACTTTTCAGATGTCACGACACTGATATTGCGTCAGCGCTCATAGGCTCCTAGTACCAGAAGGCAAACCAGGCAGGGATGAGCGGCTACCGAAGACTCAACACATCCATCATGTCGTAGAGCCCTGGAGGCTGCCGAACCACCCACTGCGCAGCCCGCAAGGCTCCACCTGCAAAAGTATCACGGCTGCTCGCTCGATGTGTCACTTCGATGCGTTCCCCCATCCCACCAAAAAGAATCGTATGATCGCCGACGATATCCCCGGCACGGATCGTTTGAATGCCGATCTCGCCTTTTTTCCGTTCTCCGATGAGACCTTTTCTGGCATAGACGCCGACCTGGTCGAGGTCGCGATTCACCGCATTCGCCAGGACTTCCGCAATCTTGAGCGCCGTGCCGCTCGGCGCATCTTTTTTGAGACGGTGATGAGCCTCGATCACCTCGATATCGTATTCATCTCCCAGCGTCTTCGCCATCTCGCTGATGACCTTATAGATCAGATTGACGCCCACACTCATGTTGGGCGACATCACGCAGGGCACCTGGCTGACGAGCGCCTTCAGCTCTTCGAGCTGGGAAGGGGAAAAGCCTGTCGTGCCGATCACCATGGCCCGCCGATGTTGAGCCACTGTACGCAAGTGATGCAACGTGGCCTCAGGGGAAGAGAAATCGACGACCACTTCGCCTCGGTTCAAAAGTGCAGCCAGATCGTCGGTGATCGACACGTCCGCGCGGCCGCAGCCTGCCGTCTCCCCGGCATCGGCGCCCAACGCGCCATGGCCCTTCCCTTCAAGCGCACCGGCAAGCGTCAGGACATTCGAATCTTTAATCAGCGCAACCAGCCGGCAGCCCATGCGCCCGGCAGCCCCTGCCACAATCACGTTCGTCATAGAATTATCACCTGTACCGGAGCGATCCCGGCTAAATGAGGCCTGCATCCTGTAAGGCCCGCGTCAATTGACTCTTCGTGTCAGTCGACATCTCGCAAAGTGGCAAACGTAACTCCGGATCGATTTTCCCCATCATCCCCAGCGCGGTTTTGACTGGAATCGGATTGGTCTCGTAGAAAAGCGCGGTAAAGAGCGGCGACAGGGAAAAATGAATCCTCCGTGCCTCCTCAACCTGTCCGCTCAGGAAGGCCTTGACCAACTGCGCCATCTGGAGTGGGGCGACGTTCGAGGTCACACTGATGACGCCTTTGCCTCCGACTGCCATCATCGGCAGCGTCAAGGCATCGTCGCCGGCCAACACCGTCATCCGATCGCCGCACATACTCGCGATGTCAGAGGCCTGCTGGACAGACCCGCTCCCCTCTTTGATCCCGACGATACTTCGTAGCCCGCAAAGCCTGGCCACCGTATTCGGCAGCATGTTCACACCGGTCCGCCCTGGAATGTTATACAAAATCTGTGGAAGATCCACGGACTCCGCAATGAGCTTGTAATGGCGGTACAAACCCTCTTGTGTCGGCTTGTTGTAGTACGGCGTAATGATCAGCGCCCCGTCGGCCCCTGCGTCTTTCGCATGCTTCGTCAGAGACACCGCTTCTGCCGTGCTATTGGAGCCGGTCCCGGCAATCACGGGGACCCGGCGATTGACCACCTCGACGGTCAACTCGACCACGCGATGGTGTTCCTGGTGCGACAGGGTGGCGGACTCGCCGGTGGTGCCGCAAGGCACAATCCCGTTCGTCCCATTGGCAATTTGCCATTCGATGAGATCGCCGAAGGCCCGTTCGTCGACCTTGCCATTCCTGAACGGGGTGACAATGGCAATCAATGCGCCTGTAAACATGCTGACTCCTTC
>VFKF01000302.1 GCA_009885705.1 Nitrospira sp.
GACGGCCAGCATCGGGGCCACAGACTGACTCACCCAGCGCTTCACCTTGGGGAGGGTCTGGGCCTCCTTCTCCACGACGAGACGGCCTTTCTTGAAGCCGTCGGTCAGCAGCAGCCACCAGTCGAGTAGCGGGGCTCGATACCGAAATTCGTCTTCCTCGTCTCGGGTGGTGTCTCGGAAATCGACATAGCCCCGCAGCACCCCGACGATGAATTCGAGCCAGTCGGTGTCCTCCAGGTAGGACAGGACCTGTCCACAGACCTGGGCTCGATCTTTTTTCAACTCCAACTCCCACCGGATGCCGTAGTCCTGCCAATCCTCTCGCTGTTTGGCCTGACTCTCCAGACGCTTGTCATAGATGCGCAGCATCGTTTGACTCTGAGGACTCCCGAGATAGAGAGTCTCGCCGCTAGGCGTGGCTGTGTGGATCGAGCTCGATGAGATACTCTGCATCCGGTCCGCCCGCGTCACACATTGACCGGCTTCAATGGCCTGTCTCACCGTCAAGAGCGGCACACAGCTATTCCGATCGTCTAACGCACAATCGAGGCGTGTCAGGTGACCCTCTTGCTTCAGAATCCATTGGAGGACTGTCCGGACCTTCTCCGTGGGCCATGGCGCGACAATCCCGGCAGAGAGATCCACATGGACTTCTTTGGTATTGCGAGGGGCTCCCGTCCCCAGTTTGCCCACCCCCCGGCTGGCACTCGTGGTGATCCAGGACGCGGGGTAGCCGCGAAAGCCGGTAGTGCCCTTGGTCCAGTCCCCTCCGAGCATCTGCATCGTGTCCTGGAGGGAGCCCGCGGGTAGGGTGAAGGCGAGCCAATCAATAGTGAGCGTGAAGGGGGAACTCATCGAATCCGTAGACCTCCTGTAATGATCCTTGTGGGTAGTGCCCCCGTGTTACCAATCGGGGGCTTCTGCCCCTCCGGCCTTGGCCGGAGGTGGCAGGCGGCCGCGTCATTCCGTCGTCGGATTTACCTTCAGTCGACGGCTCAAAGCATCCATGGCTTTCATTCCTATTGTGCGCCCGATGATCTTCAAGGCTTGCATTTCACCATCAACCACCATTTCCATGAGCATGCAGGCCCGAATATATTCTGAGACCGTCATCCGTGCTTTCTTGGCGCATTTGTCGATCAATTCTTTTTCTTCATCCGTCACCCGGAACTGCATCATTTGTGTTTTCATAACGCCTCCAATGTACGTCAGAGTGAATGACTATTCTGTACGTCAATATGCATGACGTGTCAAGAGCACTGAGATGGTCGACAGTAGCTAATGTATCCGTAGATCCCCGTGTTACTGAGACGGGGGAATCTTTCCCGCCCGCCCGGCTGGCGCCGGATCGGGCGGCCTACGTTCCAGCCTGATTTCTGCCAAACCAGGGACCGGCAATTCTGGCCCTCAATTACGCTGCGGGGCCCGAATGGGTGGCGAAGGTTATTGAATCAGGATCAAGCCGATGGAAACCGCGTCACTATCAGCTCATGAAGAAACCAAAGCCCAAGCGCCCATATCTGTTAAAGCCGACATGAGCGGGACTGGCCCAGGAGTTGATTCTCCGTTCGATATCCGCCGGCGGGCACGCGGGCGCTCCATCACGGGGGGCAACAGGGGGGTGTCGGAAGACTCCCCCCCCTGAACTTCTAAGACCTGCATGCTTCACAGGCGGCTGTCCACAAATCCTGAAAATATTTCGACCTGCAATCCCGCGATAATTCAGCCTGCAGGCCTAGCCGTTCGGCGTCCATGAATCAGATGATTGATGGACTTGTCTAGTCGCCGGAGCAGTGGTTTAGCATTCAGTGTAGATTAGCAAGTTAACTTACTATCTACAGTTTCTTCTCAAGTTTCCGATAAAGGCATGACCGGCCCAGGAGCAGAGGCATTACTCCCCAGGGAGTCCGGTCACCGCGAGGCGCAAGGCACCTCTCTGTTCCGCGTTTGCAGAGGCGGTTTGAGGTTCCCCAGAAATTTCGTCTTCCACGGGTGACGTATCATCGCAGTCACCATGAACGGGAGGACGATGAAGATACCGAGGCAGGAATACACCGCCGAGTTCAAGGAATTGGCGGTGAAGCGAGTCAACGATGGATTGACCGCTGGCGCGGCGGCCAAGGAGTTGGGGCTGATCGAACAAACGCTACGGAACTGGGTCAAGGCGGCCACGGCAGGCACGCTCAACGGCGCGGAAGCCACGGTGGTCACACCAGAGCAGATAGAACGGTCACGACTGCGTGCCGAGAACGTGCGACTGAAGCGAGAGAACGACATCCTAAAAAAGCGACGGTAGGTTCAACCGATCAATGCAACACGCTGTGAAGTACGCCTGGATGGAGGGGCAGCGCACAGACTATACCCTGGACGAGATGTGTGTGGTCCTTGACAGTCCTGGCGGTGAGCGAAAGAGGCTATCGCGCCTGGAGGCAAGGCGGCACGCCCGATCGCACGCGGCTGACGGATGCGCAACTGCTGGCACTGATCCGCGCCATTCACGAAGCACTCAAGGGTGCGTACGGCAGCCCGAGAATGGTCAGGGAGTTGCGGGGGCGCGGGTTCCCGGCCAGCAAGGAACGGGTTGAGCGGCTGATGCGGGAGCACGGCATCCGGGCGCGGCACACACGGCGGTACAAGGCCACGACGGACTCGACGCACCACCTGCCGGTGGCCGCAAACTTGCTGAATCGGGACTTCACGCCATCTGCCACGAACCAGACCTGGACATCGGACATCACCTATCTGTGGACGGATGAAGGCTGGCTCTACCTGGCGATTGTGCTCGACCTGTTCAACCGTGAAGTGGTGGGCTGGTCGCTGAAACCTCGCATGACGGCGGACATTGTGACCGACACGCTGACGATGGCGTGGTTTCGACGGAAACCGGCCGTGGGGCTGCTGGACCACTCGGATCGGGGCAGCCAGTATGCCAGCCACCCGTTCCAGCACAAGCTGAAGGCCTACGGCATGATCTGCTCCATGAGTCGCAAGGGAAA
>VFKF01000383.1 GCA_009885705.1 Nitrospira sp.
ATTCTGTCGATCGCACTGAATACATTTCGGGAAAACTTGCGGGACAAGCTGCTCTATAATCTGTTGGTGTTTGCCCTGCTCATGATCGGCAGTTCGGTGCTCCTGTCACGGCTCACCTTGGGGGAGTTCCATCGGCTCATTTTGGATATTGGGCTCGGGAGTATTAATTTCTTCGGGGTATTGATTGCGATATTTGTCGGGATCGGATTGGTGAGCAAGGAGATCGAAAAGAAGACGATCTACACGATTGTGTCCAAGCCGGTGGCGCGTTACCAATTTCTGCTTGGGAAATATCTGGGGCTCACGATCACTCTATTCGTCAACACGGCGATTATGGCGCTGGGACTCTTGGCGGTGCTCTATGCCCAAGAGGTTCCCATCGAGGGGATGCTCTTCAAGGCGCTGGCGCTGATTTTCGTCGAGTTCATGGTGATCACAGCGGTCGCCCTCATGTTTTCCACCTTTACGAGCGCGACGCTGAGCGCCATCTTCACGCTGGCGCTGTATGTGATTGGACATCTTACGGCCGACCTGAAAACATTCGGGGCGAAGATGGATGGTCTCAGCCGTGGAATCTTGAACGGGGTCTACTATCTCCTCCCGAACCTCGAGCGCTTCAACTTGAAGGGCCATGTCGTACATCACCTGGAAGTCAGTGGCTCGGACCTGATGCTGATCGTCGCCTACGGAGCGGCATACACGGCATTGCTCCTCTTCATGGCCAGCCTCATTTTTCAACGGCGCGACTTCCGTTAAGCCTGCCAGCCACGGTTCTGATTCTCCACTTGCATTATGTCAAGGAGCAAGGTATTGAAGGGAGTGCCGCGACTGCCTTGTTCAGCCTTCGACCGTTGGGGCTGGCCCTGGCAGGCTGCGGGAAAACTTGGTTGATACGGAAAAGATGACGGGAAATTTTCGTATGGTCATGGGGTCAGAATAACATCGGGATGCTCAAAAAGGCCGTCCAGCAAGGCCGCAGCGAGCGAAGAGGTGAGGCGTACCCTTGTGGTACGTTGAGCCTCTGAGCGATGCGAGAACAAAGCTGGCGGACTTTTTCTGCAGCCTGCTGACTTTTTGCGTCGCGTCGCGTACCTTGTCGA
>VFKF01000060.1 GCA_009885705.1 Nitrospira sp.
CGTGCCGCATCGGCATCGCACGGTATCCGGATGATGCGACGGAACAGGAGGGCTTGCTTGCACAGGCCCTGCAGGCCTTGAAGCATGCCAAGTCCCATGGACAGGCCGTACGGTTTTCCTCGTCTGAGACCCATTCAACCGCTCATGAGCCTGCCCAGACAGCGACCTCGTTCGCCGATCTTCTTCCGTAATCTTCTGAGTTTCAGATCGCCTCCCAACCTCAAGACTCAGCCCCCAGTACTCAGCACTCGACTTCCAGCACCTCATTCTTGCCCTGTTCGACCAGCGATATTTTTCCTGCTCCGGCAACTTCTTCCTAGACCGTTGTGTCTCTTCTCATGTTCACCGCTCGATCACTTGTCGATAGAGATTACCGCTGCGGCTCAGTTGCCTGCTGATTACGGCAGTTTCACGTGGACGGTCCAGCTCCTATTCTTAGTATCAGCCTTGGCATGCATGTTGCGATATGACTTGGCGTCAACGCCACGCAAGGAGCAACAGAGATGAATCGAGCGATCTATCCCATACTATCCGGCGCAGTTGCGCAAGAGCGTCAGATGCAGGTGTTCGCCAATAATATGGCGAACGTCAATACGTCGGGATTCAAACAGGACGATCAGGGCTTTACCTCAGTCATGGGCCGTGCGCAGGTGTCCGGGTCGGCGTTGGCCAATCCGGCCGGGTTCGGCCAGCAAGTCGGTGTGCGGCCGGCTGGTTCAGCCGAGCGGGTCTTTGTGAAAACCAATGCCGTGCATACCTCGTTCGAGCCCGGTCGGATCAGGATCACCGGCAATCCATTGGACATGGCGATTACAGGAAAAGGATTTTTCGAGGTGAAGACACCGCAAGGGCTTCGCTATACCAGGGACGGCATGCTCTCTCTCGATGGGCAGGGACGGCTGGTAACCAATCTCGGGCATCCTGTGATGGGCACCAGAGGAGAAATCAAAGTTCCCTCGGGCAGCATTCAAGTCACGAAAGAGGGTGCGATCCATGTCGATGGCAAACCGGTCGCGACGATCAAAGTCATGGAGTTTCCTGACGACCGTATGCCGGAAAAACATCTCGACGGGTTTATGGACTCGGGTAACGGAAAAGTGATGAAGAACCCGGACATTCAAGGCGGGCATATCGAGGAGTCGAACGTCAGTTCGATCGGTGAGATGGTCAAGATGATCCAGGGGATGCGGAACTACGAATCGAGTCAAAAGCTGATTCAGACCATCGATCGCATGGCGGAAATCGCCATTCAGGACGTCGGGAAAGTGTTGTAACAGCAGTGATGAGTGAGGAGTGATCGGTGATGAGTACTGAGAAAAAGAACGATCTCCATCCCTTGCGCATCACCCATCACACATCACCCATCACGGAGAGGATTTTATGATTCGAGCCATGTGGACGGCGGCGACGGGAATGACCGCTCAGCAACTCAACGTAGATACGATCGCGCACAACTTGGCGAACGTGAATACCAATGCGTTCAAGCGCAGCCGGGCGGAGTTTTCAGACTTGATGTATCAAGCCACCAGGCTTCCAG
>VFKF01000235.1 GCA_009885705.1 Nitrospira sp.
GCAAGGCACCTCCGTCGACGTCATGGAGATCGACGGAGCGTCCAATACGAGCGTGGACGATGTGCGCGAGATCCGTGAGAACGTCAAGTTCGCCGCATTTCGCGGGAAATACCGGGTCTACATCATCGACGAAGTACACATGTTGTCGAACTCGGCCTTCAACGCCCTGTTGAAGACGCTGGAAGAGCCGCCACCGCATGTCGTGTTCATCTTTGCCACCACCGAGATTCATAAAATTCCAGCAACAATTCTTTCCCGCTGCCAGCATTACAACTTCCGGCGCATTGCGCGGGCTGAAATCGTCGAGCGGCTACGACATGTGGTCAATCAGGACCAGATCGTGCTCGAAGAGCGAAGCCTGATGGCGCTCGCCCGGGCCAGCGAAGGCAGTATGCGCGACGGGTTGAGCCTGCTCGACCAGGCCGTAGCGTTCGGCGGCAAGACGATCGTACATGCGGACCTGGAAGCCTTGCTAGGTGCCGTTCCACAAGAGCTTGTTCGCGCCATGATTCAGGCGATGACGGCACAAGACAGCGCCGGGGCGCTTCGCGTGTTGGCTCAACTGCTGGACCAAGGACATGATCTCCGGGCCTATTGTGCAGAGGTCGTTGAGTATCTTCGGAATATGCTGGTGGTATCGGTCGTGCCTTCGCCGCAGGAGCAGCAGGGCTTAATCGAAGCGGCAGCGGAAGATCTTGCACAGATGGCAACCGATGCCCGCTCGTTCACGCCGGAACAGCTCCAAGAGCTATTCGCCATTTTCACACAAGCCGAGGACTCGCTCAGGCTCAGCGCGCATCCTCGGTTCGTGCTGGAAACAGCCGCAGTGCGTGCAACCAGACTGCTGCGTCGAGCGGAGGAAAAACCGGCGCAAGTGATCCCGCCAGCCCAGACGGCACGCCCGGCTCAGCCGGCTCCGGCCCGCACTGGCCCACCTACTGCACCAACACGTTCTGCAGAGCCAAGTCCCTCCTCTCCACCACCTCGAACGTCCCAGTCGACGCCGCCGCTGCCGACCACTCCCATGCCCCCGAAGCCTGCCGTCGCCACGAATACGGCATCTCCACGAAGTCTTCCCACGAATCCTCCAATCGCCCGGCCTCCTGTCTCTGTCGGCGAAGCAAAAACTTCATCGCCTTCGGCTGAGGATGGACGCGCGGTGGTGACATTGAATTGGGAGCAGGTCCAGGAGGAAGTGGCGAATGTGTCTTCCAGGATCGCGGCTTTTCTCGAAAGAGGAAGATTTGTAGGCATCGACGGCCATGTCGTGACGATTGGGTTTGCCAAGCAAGCGACAGGGGCCCGAGGGATGATCGAGAACGCTGACAATATGGCGGTACTGACGTCGATCTGTGAACGGCTAAGCGGCCAAACGGTTCGGGTGCGGATCGTTGAATTGACAGAGTCTGATCCTCCAGGACAGACGATGGCGCAGCTCAGGGCGACGAAGGAAAAAGAACAGAAACAAGTCCTCTTCGAGCAAGCGAAGGCACATCCGGTCGTCAAACAGGCCCTGGAAATGTTCGGCGCAGAACTCGCAGAAGTCAGGCCGGTCGTAAGCCAGAAGGAGGTCGAGACATGAAGAACCCGTTAGCAAATATGGGCAATATCCTGAAGCAGGCGCAGGCGATGCAGGCACAAATGGCCAAGGTGCAGGAACAGGCATCGGCCAAGACCGTGACCGGAACGGCGGGCGGTGGCAGCGTGACCGTCACGGCCAATGGGGCCATGCAACTACTCGGCATCGCCATCGATCCCGAAGTTGTGAAAAGTGGGGACGTGGAAATGGTGCAGGATCTGGTCATGGCCGCGTCGAACGACGCCCTTCAGAAGGCTCGCGAGATGATGGCGAACGAGATGAAAGCCGTGACCGGCGGAATGAATGTTCCCGGACTATTCTAATAGGCTCACGTATGGCAGTTGATCAGCAAGGGTTACTCACACGGTTAGTGCGCGAATTGGTCCGTCTCCCTGGCATCGGACAGAAGACGGCGCAGCGGTTGGCCTTTCACGTCTTGAAGACCGAGCGTGAGGAGGCACTCCGCTTGGCTGAGGCCATTCGCGCCGTCAAAGACGGCCTCTCCTTTTGCCGGCAATGCCGGAACATCGCCGAGGGGGAACTCTGTGAGTTCTGTCTCGACCCTAAACGGGACCAGACAAGAATCCTCGTGGTCGAAGAACCGAGTACGACCTATGCCATCGAGCGGGCAGGCGCATATCGTGGGCTGTATCACGTGTTACTCGGCGCCTTATCTCCCCTGGACGGAGTTGGACCATCCGATATTAGGGCCGAGGAGCTGGTCGATCGGGTGAAGCGTGGAGGCATTCAGGAGGTCATTCTCGCGACGAGCCCGACGATCGAGGGGGAGGCAACCGCCATCTATCTGACGAACCAACTCAAACCTCTCGGGGCCCGTGTTTCACGTATCGCCTATGGTATCCCGGTCGGGATGGATATCGAATATGCCGACGACGTCACCTTGCTGAAGTCGATCGAAGGCCGCCGGGATCTCTAGCAACCCCGCCCTCTATCTCCCATTGACCCCCCTCCAGGCCCCTGTTATAGTTTCCGACGTTCTTGACCTTTTACTCTTTAGGCAGGCTGCGGTATGAAAGCAAGTCCTTCCACCAAGCGCATCTCGCCCACTCCCTCAGCGGCAAAACCGGTTGCCACTACACGCAAAGCCAAGACAACGGCCCCCGGGGATAAATACGCGGCCATTCGCCGTGATCTGGAGCAACAGCGACGGATCATCTTAGCGGAAGCGGTCGAGGGGTTAGCTAATCCAAACGGGCAAGAGGCGCTGCCGGATGTGAGTGATCAGGCCTCTGCGGAAGCTGACCAGAATTTCTCGATGAGGATCCGAGAGCGCGAGCAGCGGCTGGTCAAAAAAATAGACGAAGCGCTTGGCCGAATCGACCAGAACATCTACGGCATCTGCGAGCGCTGCGAAGAAGAGATCCCCTACCCTCGACTCAAAGCCCGTCCCGTCACCACCCTCTGCATCGATTGCAAGACCCTCGAAGAGCAGGAAGAGAAAGCTCGGCGGTAAACGTCAGGATTTCCCTTCGCCACCGTTCATCAACGCAAGCGCGATCCATCTCAACACTATTTTGAACAAGGACACTAGTGTTTGAGGGCCTTCACTCGTTGCTGAACGAGAGCGATACGGCTGGCTTCATCGGGGATCCCTTCGACCAGCGCAAGATAGGTCTCGTACTCGGCGAGGGCCCGCTTGGGGTTTGTGGACTCGATGGCTTCAGCCAGATTGTAGCGGGCAATGGCATAATTAGGTCGAAGTGTGACGGCTTTCTCGAATGACATGAGCGCGTTCATCTTATCTCCCAGCTCGGTATACACCGTACCGAGGTTGTTCAGAACTTCTGGCGTGTTCGGTCTGATGGCCAACGATTGAAGCATCTCCGTCTTGGCCTTCTCCTGCTGCCCCTTCCCTTTCCATGCCTGTCCTAACTTGTGATGCGCTTCTGCCAGCCAGACCTTGTTCGTAAAGCCGCTCGTGATCGCTTTCTGGTAGGAGTTGGCTGCGATCTCGTAATTCTGTGCCCCACAGTAGGAGAGTTGTGCGGTTTGCCCGCGCGCAAATTGCTGGAGCGAGGGGAATGGCTCCTTGTCCTCCGTCCCTTGACTGTCGAGCTGTTGCCCTGGCTTCTGCCCGCTCGGATGGCGCAGCCGTTCCAAGAACTCGCGCCGATAGGGTGAGAACAGGCGTACATAGGGATCGATCGTGACGGAGGCCTGAAGCAGCGAGGGTTGTTCGCGTGAGCCAAGCACCAAGTACTGTGTCGTCGTTTTCTCGTCGCCGGTTTCATACAGAGCGCTCGAGTCCATACTCGACTTTGAGGATAGATTCGCGACGTTGAGATAGAACTCCAATGCCGGCTTCAGCAACGTCAAGGTCTGACGAAGGATCGGATAAGGATTAAGGTCGAGCCCTGACGAAAATGTAAAGAGGGTTCCGACCAGTAGGCCATCTTCATCGAAAAAATACGACTCATCGCCATGCGATGGGCTTCGATCGGCAGGAAGGATCATCTCCTGGCCGGAACCCCAAGTCTGCGTCTTTAGGGTAGCGGCAGGATGGATCTTGTGGAAATCGGGTTTCGAGGTGCACAGCGTGATGGACTTGAGAAGGACCAGATCGCTTTCGGATGGGGGGAGATTCGGCTTAGGGACCTGAGTTTCGCAGGCGCTCAGAGTGAGGATCAGACCTAGCCCGTAGGCCAGCCACCGGTGGACTGGTGCAGCACTGGGCGATTGCGCATGACGTGGCTTCAGACTCACGAGGGGAAGCATACACGAAACGTGGAAGGGTTTGCCAAATGATGGATGACAAGACAACGCCCGCTTTCGTGGGAAAGCGGGCGTTGTTAGGGTTTGCAAACAGGGTTTATCGAGAGATTATCGCCGCTGACTATCCAACATCGAATCTTCGGTCGTGTAACCGAACAGGTACGGCAACTTGCTGGTGAGTGCGTATATCGGTCGATTCACACCGTAATCCATCGCGAGGCCGATAGGGTGTAACAAGAAGCCCGTCCAGCGCCAGGGATTATCGCTGGGTGCTGCTCCAGCAGCCACATCAGTGTAGACCAAGGATGTGGGGTCCATCACACTATAAATACTGGCTGGGGCAGAATAGCCTCCATCTGCATCGGCCAAGGCCTGCTGCTGGCGATTTCCAGCACACCCGACTGCAGTGGCCAGAAGGAGAACTCCTACGGCAAGAGCTGTTGTCCGCATTATTGACCTCACTTGTCTGATACGGTTCAGGGCCTATGCTCACTCGACAGACTGAAGTGTAGCCGACCTCCCGGATTCTGTCCAGGCATGGAAGGGTTCAAGCAACTCTATGAAAACCGAGAATTTTGGGGACTGAGAGAGAGGACGTGGTGGGCGATACTGGTATCGAACCAGTGGCCTCTTCCGTGTGAAGGAAGCGCTCTACCCCTGAGCTAATCGCCCACAGGGCATGGAGTCTAGCATGGGCCAACCGAATGGATCAACAGAACGCTGGCGAGAAGCTAGGGGCAAAGGGCGCATGGCTATCGATAAAATGATCGACCCATTGCCACGCGCCTCTTGCCTCATACCTATCGCACAGTCGCCTTGACATCCCTAAAACACGGTTCCTACAATGCCCCTCCTCTCACCTTTTCTCACGGAGTTTCACTCGCATGCGCGACGACATAGTCATTATCGGGGGCGGTCTGGCCGGATCTGAGGCAGCGTGGCAGGCGGCCAATCGTGGCGCAAAAGTGACGCTCTATGAGATGCGCCCAAAGGAAACGACGAAGGCCCACAAGACTGGTGGTTTGGCAGAGTTAGTCTGTTCGAATTCGCTTGGCTCTACGGATCCGATGAATGCTCCCGGCATTTTGAAAGAGGAAATGCGTCGGCTCAACTCGCTGATTATTCGAGCAGCAGATGAAACGCGGGTGCCGGCAGGATCGGCCCTAGCCGTCGATCGAGACCTATTTTCACTCAAAATTACCCAGGCGCTCGAAGGCCATCCGAACATTCGCATTCTGCGCGAGGAAATCACGGACATTCCAACGGACTGTGTCTGTATTGTGGCGACCGGGCCGCTGACCTCCGATAAATTGTCTCAGGCCATCGCGCAATTGACCCATACGAAACATTTGTATTTTTACGATGCGATCTCTCCGATTGTGGATACGGATTCCATTAATATGGACGTCGTCTTCCTGGCCTCCCGTTATGGCAAGGGAGGAGACGACTATCTCAACTGCCCGATGGACCAAGCGACCTACAATGCCTTTTACGAAGCCTTACTGGCCGCGGAGAAAGTGCAACCCAAAGAATTCGAAAAGACCGCCTA
>VFKF01000167.1 GCA_009885705.1 Nitrospira sp.
AAGATCAATCAGCCCCCATCATTGAAAAGGTAACGAGCGAGCTTGGAGGGAGCCATTAGATGGGGCCGACGAGTCACTTCGCGAGGACGCACTTCTCGTAGAGATCTTTCAGCCTGCCCGTCGGATCGTAGCGAGCTTTGAGCTGACGGTAGGTTGGTTCGTCGTACAACTTCCAGAATGCTTCACGCGAATAGAATGAATCCGAGTACAGAGACTTTTTGCCCTCCAGTTCTCGAACCTTGGCTTCTATTTTTTTATTGAAATAGCCCTCCTCGCGATCGCTCCTGACGGCATCCCAGAATCCAAAATTGACATAGAGCGTCCGGGGATTCATGGGATACATCGGATACGAGACCGCTGGATCATAGGCGGCGACCGGACAGATCCATACAGGCTTGATGCCGATCTCTTGATTGAAGAACCGTGCAAAGGCCGGTGCATGTTCAATCGGGATCTCCACGTCCTGAATCACCGCCTCTTGCCTCCCGCCAAGGACCCTGGCGGCCAGCTGCGCGATGCGTGAGTGGTTGAATCGCTTGCGCAGCTTCCAATAGGTCGTGGAGTTCAGGTGCTTCTTTCCCCATAACCAGCGCACGAGCGGATGCTGCGCGAGAAAATGTTTTGAGCACCAGAACCAATCGGTGTCCCATCGCCAGAGATAGTCGTGCGTCGTGAGGTAGTCGACCGGTTTGCGGGGGATCGATCGATAGTAGATGTGCCGATCGGTGTAGTCGCTGAGCCATTCGGCTTGGTCGACGAACGTACCGGTCGTGAGATAGAACTCCTGTTCATCGAACAGCGTGCCGTCGACGAAATCCACTTGCCGGTTCAGGCAGACCTGCCTCAGCGCCTGGAAATAGGTGTCGAGGTTCGAGTAGCGCTCGTGCCGTAGGGTGACGAATTTTCTGACAGGTACGAGCTGCACCTTCACGGTGAGCGCATAACCCAGCGTGCCATAGGAATTGGCGAAGCCGAAGAATAAATCCCTGTGCTCGTTGTTCTTGGTGGCCACTGCGACTGTCCCATCGGGCAGGAGCACGTCAATTTCCAGAATCGTTTCGTGGACAAACCCGTACTTGAACGAGGAGGATTCGATGCCGATCCCGGCCGCCGCTCCGCCGATGGTAATCGATTTCAGTTGGGGGACGACGGCCGGCATCAACTGGAACGGCAGCGTGTCACGGACAAGGTCCTCGTAGGTCGTCATGCCTTCGACTTCTGCGTAGCGTTCTTTCTCGTCAATATGGATGACGTGATTGAAGTGGCGCAGATCCAGCCTGTGCCGCGGCTCAGCGGTACGCTGCCGGAACAGATTCGATGTGGACTTTTCGAGGGCGAGGGATCCGGTCGTGCGTGATGCGCGAAGAGCCGCGATCAACGACTCCCGTTTGCGGACATGGTTTTCATGCGAGATCATGGCCATTACCGCACGGTTTCGTAGCCGCCGATCAGCCCGCGCTTCGACATCACGATTTGCCAGAGGTGGATGGTCCTGGCGCGGAATGCTCCCGCGAGGGAGAGCAGATAGTAGCGCCACATGCGGGAGAAGCGCTCATCGAATGTGGATTGCCATTGCCGCCGATGCTCGTCGACATTGCTCTGCCATGCCAGGAGGGTGCGGTCATAGTCAGGCCCGAAATTATGCCAGTCCTCCATGACGAAGAGTCCGTCCATCGCGGCGCTCAGCTGCGCGACGGAGGGGAGCATGCCGCCCGGGAAGATGTATTTGTCGAACCAGGGATCGCCGGTGGTGACGGAGGCATTGTTTCCTATGCTGTGGAGCAAAAATAGGCCATGGGGTTTGACGGTCCTGTGGGCCACTTCCATGAGGGCGCGGTAATTTTTATATCCCACATGTTCGCAGATCCCGATGGCGGCAACCTTGTCGAACTCCCCCGTCGCTTCACGGTAGTCCATGAATCTGATGTCCACAGGAAGTCCCGCACACCAGCGCCGCGCGTAGGCGACTTGCTGCTCGGAAATGTTATAGGCGACGACCGAGCAGCCATAGTTGGAGGCCGCGAAATGGGCAAAGCCTCCCCAGCCGCATCCCAGCTCTAACACCCGTTCGCCCTTTTTGAGCTGCAGCTTCCGGCAGATGAGATCTAACTTGTGCTCCTGTGCTTCTGCCAGGTCCTTCGTCCCCCTCCAGTAGGCACAGGTATATTGCATGTGGGGGCCCAACATCTGTTCGTAGAACTCGTTGCTGAGGTCGTAGTGCTGGTGGGCCACTCTGGTTGAGCGCCGCCGATTCTGCATGTTGAATAGACGAGCGTTGAGGGCGTTCAGGATGAGGCGCTTATCGCGTACGGCCTTGTCGAGCTGGGCCAGGTGGAATTTGAAGAAGAACTCGTCGAGCTGGTTGGCATCCCACCAGCCCTCCATATAGGATTCGCCGAGCCCAAGCGAACCCTCGGTCAGGATGCGATCGTAGAATCGATCATGGTGTACCTGGATATCCCACGGTTGAGACCCATTCACGTGCACCTGGGCCTTCTCGAGCAACTCGTGAACGACGTGCTGTCGATTCATGAAGCGGACCCTCTTTCCCCCACAAGTGAGTGAGTTGATTCGGGTAGATCGCGGCTTGTGCGTAGTATGGGCCAGGATGGGCGACGACACAACAGGCGTTGTTGCCGCGAGGAGTCTCGCTACAAGATGGAGGGATGTTCCGTCGCGAGGATGGCGGCTTTGATGTGGGCCGGCGGCGTTCGCAGGTCCCA
>VFKF01000348.1 GCA_009885705.1 Nitrospira sp.
ATTGCGGATTGGGCAGGTGGAGTCCAAGGTGAAGGCCTATGTCACGCAGGCCAAAGACTCGGTGGTGGCGCAAGCGAGCGCGCTCGATGCGTCGTTGAAGGGGTGGCGCCGGACGTCGTCGATGATGGGGATGCCCCTGGCGATCAAAGATAATATCTGTACCGAGGGTGTACGTACGACTTGCGCGTCCCAGATGCTCGGGAATTTCGTTCCGCCATACGATGCCACCGTCATTGCGAAGCTGCGCACCCAGGGCTACCTACTGCTCGGAAAGACCAATCTCGACGAGTTCGCGATGGGCTCATCAACTGAAAATTCGGCCTTTGGACCCAGCCGCAATCCCTGGAACCTGCAGTGTGTCCCCGGTGGATCCAGCGGAGGATCGGCCGCGGCGGTCGCGGCCGACGAATGTGCCGCAGCCTTGGGGTCTGATACCGGCGGGTCGATCCGTCAACCGGCGGCATTTTGCGGGGTCGTGGGTCTCAAGCCGACCTATGGGCGGGTCTCCCGGTACGGGTTGATTGCGTTCGCTTCTTCGCTCGATCAAATCGGACCGATTACGAAAGATGTGACGGATTCAGCTTTTCTCCTCGGCGCTATTGCCGGCCACGATCCGCTGGATTCGACATCGGCTGATGTGCCGGTGCCGGATTATTTGAAGGCGCTCAAGAAGAAAGATCTCAAGCGACTAAAAATAGGTGTGCCGGTCGAGTTTTTTGCGGAGGGGTTGGACCCTGACGTCGAGCTGACCGTGCGGGCGGCGATCCAGGAGCTGAAGGCACTTGGAGGGGAGATTAAGGAAATCCAGTTGCCGAGGACGGACGCGGCGGTGGCGACGTACTACGTGCTTGCCACGGCCGAAGCCAGCTCAAACTTAGCCCGCTATGACGGGGTGAAGTTCGGGCTTCGCGCCAAAGAGACCAAAGATCTGCTTGAATTATATATGAAGACGCGGCAGGAAGGCTTTGGACCAGAGGTGAAACGCCGGATCATGTTGGGAACCTATGTCCTCAGTGCCGGCTATTACGATGCCTATTATGGGAAGGCGCAAGCGGTGCGAACATTGATTCGCCAGGATTTCGATGCGGCGTTTCAGGATGTCGATCTCATCGTGACGCCTGTGACACCCACGCCGGCCTTCAAGTTCGGCGCGAAATCGGAAGACCCGCTCCAGATGTATCTGTCGGACATTTTCACCATTTCGGTGAATCTCGCCGGCGTGCCGGCGATTTCGATACCCTGTGGATTTAGTCAGACCGGGTTGCCCATCGGATTGCAGCTGATCGGTCGGCCTTTCGAGGAAGAGACGCTCTTGCGGGCGGCCTACGCCTATGAACAGAGTACGCAATGGAAAACGAAGAAGCCGGTGATACGGTGAAACAGGTGAGGGGCCAGAGGTTAGAGGAAGATATGCCTGGCGTATCGCCCCTAGCCTCATGCCTCTAGCCAGGAGGTCCATATGACAATCGTTGAAATCGCGGCGATGCTTGTCGCGGTCGCATTTGCGGTATTGGTAGGGTATCTCGTGCCGCTGTTGATTCAGGTGCGCAAGACGGTGGCAGAGTCCGAGCAGCTTCTGGCCAAACTGAATCATGACCTGCCGCCGCTGATCGGCGAACTTCGCGCGATGAGTCAAAACTTGAACGATCTGACCGAACAGGCCCGCGGGGGAGTCGAGCATGCCGCCATGCTCTTGCATGCGGTCGGAGAAGTCGGGGAATCGGTTCAGCATGTGCACGATGTCGTGAGGGGCTCGAGCGGATCGATGTTGACCAATGTGGCGAGCGTGTTCGCTGGATTTAAAGCGGCCACGCAAGTCATGAAAGAACGATTTCGAGGTGAAGGAGGGCATCACAATGGCGGATGATCGAGGTTCCTCATCCTCAGCAGTCCTGTTGGCATTCCTGGGTGGCGCAGCGCTCGGCGCAGTGGCGGCGCTCTTGCTGGCTCCACAGACCGGACGCGAGTCGCGTGAGCAGCTGCGTGGGTATGCCCGTCGTGCGGAAGGCGATCTGCGGGATCTCGCTGGCCGCGCCGGTGAAGCCTTGGAAGAAGTCGTGGAAGAGGGGAAGGAATTTGTGGACTCGAAGAAAGCGGTTCTGCGCGAGGCCTTCGATGTTGGGCGTGAGGCGATGCGGCGCGAGCGTGACCGGTTGCGTGGAGAGGACCGCGCCTAAATTATGATTTACGAAGTCGTTATTGGTGTAGAAGTGCATGCGCAGCTACGGACGAAGTCCAAGCTGTTTTGCGGGTGCGGGACGACGTTCGGGCGTACGGCAAATAGCCAGACCTGCCCCCTCTGTTTGGGGCTCCCCGGCACCTTGCCCGTGATTAACCGGGCGGCGGTCGAGATGGCGGTCCGTGCTGGCTTGGCGTTGAATTGTACGATTGCCGCACATAATCTTTTTGCGCGCAAGAACTACTTCTATCCGGATTTGCCCAAGGGCTATCAGATTTCGCAATACGAGGCGCCGATCTGCGAGCATGGCTGGATCGAGATTGCGGCAAGCGAAGGCAAAAAACGTGTCCGTATCCGTCGCGCCCATCTGGAAGAAGATGCGGGGAAGAGTGTCCACGTCGCCGGCATGAACGGGAGCCGCGTCGATTTGAATCGGGCGGGAACCCCGCTGCTGGAAATCGTGACGGAGCCGGACTTGCGGTCGTCCGATGAAGTCGTGGCCTATTTGAAGGGCCTCCGCGATG
>VFKF01000390.1 GCA_009885705.1 Nitrospira sp.
GTCAACTGCGCCGTCCATTCGTGCAAACCATAGAACATGCTCACGATCGGAAGGGTCAAAACGGTTCCGATCACCGTGAGAAACCCCACCACATAGGCGATCGACCGTTCGGCCATAAAACGGCGAAAGACAAACATGCCAGCCAGCGTGAGGGTGCTCCCGATCAGCGAGAGGATAGAGAGAAACTGCTGATCGAATTTGAGCTGGTCGATCATCCACCAGGTCGTCCCCGGTCCAGTCCCAGGAATCGCACGGAAGATAAAGACCACCACGGCCGTGCCAACCAAGGTAAATCGCTTGTCAGGCTCCAGCTCCCGCACCAGTCGAGACATCAAAAACAGGACAATGGCCATCGAGCCGGCAAAAACAATTTCTTCGCTATAGGAGAAACCGCCGAACCCAACCGTCAGGGTGAAGAGGACAAACCCGAAACTTCCACCAAGAATGTACCAATTCGGTTTGGTCGGTTCGCCGGACGATTCCCGTGCATCGACCATTTTCCTGGCCTGCTCACGCGAGAAACCCTGCTGAACAAGCTGTAGCCGATGTTGCCGCTGCAGCCACCAGGCGACCCCCAGCCCAAGAACTGAGACGAAGGGAATGACCAGCGCCATGAGGTAGACCTGCTGATACAGCCGTACGATCTCTGCCTGTGGAAGCCCTTCCGTCCCGGTGAAAACATAGACGTTGATCGTCGCCACCAGGATCCCGCCGCCGACAATCGCCACGCGGCCAAGCGTCTGCATCGTCGTATGCATGAGCTTCCTCGTCGGCTCATCGAACGGCTGCCCTCGCTCATCCACACGAGGCACGGCTTCGACCGTCATCGCGTCGGCCACCGCATCCTGCAGCACATATCCGATAGGAGCGAGGAGTGCGCTCATCACAAACCAGACCTCGGCTGGAAGGATCGCGGTCATCGCCTCGCGGGCACCGATCAACGCCGCCATGATGGCCAGACTGACGGCCAATAGCCCAGCTCCCAGGCCCACGAGCCAGCCTTTCCAGCGCCATAACAGATCGACCGTATGTCCAATGGGCATCTTCAACGCCCAGGGAATGCCGGCCCAGAAACCCAGCGCGGCAAGGAACGACGCGGAAAGTCCCAGATAGTCTTTGACGAAGAAGGTTCCGACAATACCGGTGAGGCCCGAGATGCCGTAGGCCATGTAGACCATGAGTGGCGGCAGGTACGAGAGCCGCATATCACGGCCGAGGGAAAGAATGTTGCGATCGACCCACTGGACCAGTTGCGTAAACATCGCTATGACACCACCCTGGTTGGCTGGCGACGCTCGACCAACGCCTGCAACTTCGCGCGCATCTCATCAGCCGGTAATCGCGTCCGATCCCCATGCCCGGCCAAGACCCATTCGAAGGGATAGTCGAGGAGTTTCCTGATGGAGTCCACCAGCACATGTTTTCTCCAGACCAGCCGGCTCGGAGCACCGAGCATTTGCTGCTCGGAGTCCCACCAGAGATGATCACCCGTGAAGAGGAACCGATTCTTATAGAGGAGAGCCATGCAGCCAGCCGTATGACCCGGCACAGGAATAATCAGAAATTCAGGCGAGACCTCGAGACTGTCGGCTCCTTCAATGATCCATTCCGCATCCGGAACTGCTACGATGTCGGCCCGATGAATCATCCGTTTCGCCCCGAAATGTGCAGCATATTTCTCGGCATCTGCCACATCGTCTTTATGCGTGAGAAAAATGCGGGCGATGCCGCCCTTTCGCTCGAACGCTTCGACGAGATGCGTGATATATCGTGGCGAATCGATGAGCCAGTTGCCGTCCGAATGTTCGATGAAGAAGCTGTTCGCACCGAACGATTTCTCTGAGTTGAAACCACAGTAAGAGACACCGCCCTCCAGATGGATCGGAAAGCTGGCCATCGCGTCCTGCATCAGAGACTTGTCGCTCTGGTCAGTGCCGATCGAACCGACGGGGCAAGCGAGCAGCGCTTGATAGGCCTGATGGAGAGGCCCTTGATCGACCGGTTGCCTGGTGACCGCCGAGAAATCGCCAACTTCCTCGAAGCTCGTCGGAGCTAATTGGCGGCAGGTGTCGCAGTTGATACAGGTCGCGTCGACATAGAAATTCCCGGCGATATTGGAATCGAGTCGTTTCTTCTGATCGGCCATACTACAACCTCTATACCTATGCGCTGGGTCTACCCATGACTCATAATCGCGTCTGCCTCGATTTCAACTAGCATGTCAGGATCGATCAAGCGCTTCACCTCCACCATCGTCGTGGCCGGTCTGATGGTCCCGAACACTTCGCCATGCGCACGGCCGACCTCCTGCCATTGATCGATGTTCGCCATGTAGATGCGCGTCCGCACGACATCGGCGAGCGAGGCGCCAGCCTGCTGGAGCGCCGCTTCGATCGTTTTGAAGGTCTGAATCGTTTGGGCATAGGGATCTCCCTTGCCGACCAGGCCGGAAGAGGTCATTGCCGTCGAGCCGGACACGGAGATCGAAGCGCCAACACGCACCGCCCGTGAATAACCGATCTTCGCTTCCCAAGGACCACCAGTGGAAATATTCTGCCGTCCCATCACGTCCCTCCTACATCACGATGCCGCCACCGGCATGAATATTCTGGCCCGTCAACCAACGGGCCTCCTCGCTGACGACGAACGCCACCACATCGGCGATGTCTTTGGGTGTGCCAAGCCGCTTCAACGGCGACATCTCGATACCGATCTGGCGAAACGGCTCTGTCATCATGCCTGTCTCGGTAAACCCTGGCGACACGGTATTCACCGTAATCCCACGTGAGGCGAGTTCCTGCGCCAGTCCCTTCGTATACTGTTCCAGCGCGCCTTTACTGCCAAGATAAGCCGTCGCTCCCGGAAAACTCAAATGGGTTCCATCGGTAGAAATGTTCACGATGCGACCACCCTCTTTCAGAGTTTTGGCCGCTTCCTGCATCGCGAAGTAAGGCCCCTTGGCGTTCAAGCCGATCACCTGATCGAAGTCGGCTTCGGTCGTGTCCATGAGGGGTTTGGGCATAAACTTCCCGGCATTATTCACAAGAATATCCAACCGCCCGAACTGCTTCACCGTGTCGCTCACGAGCCGGCGGGCCTCCGCCACCTGGCTCATGTCGGATTGCACCGCAACGGCTTTCCCGCCCTTGGCCTGAATGCCCGTGACGACCTGTTGCGCTTTCTCGGCACTGGTCCCGTAATTTACCACCACGATCGCGCCCTCTTCGGCCAAGCGCTCCGCAATCGCTCGCCCGATGCCGCTGGACGATCCGGTCACGATCGCAACCTTTCCACTGAGTGAGGCCATGGTATCTCCTTTAACGTGCTACGTACCCGATATCTTCTCTTCTACTATCTCCTTGAAACCAGAGCAATACGCGAGCCGATACAGACTCACTACCTCATCGACGATTTGGTGGATACCCAGTTTCGGCTCGATCCTCGAACAGCCTCTCGACTCACTCCGTATCAGAGAAGAGGCGATGGCTGTTCCCAGGTTGCCGAGTATACCAACTCTGTGAGGGGCTTCCGGACTCTTGGCTGCACTTCCCTTGCCCGCAGGCGATCAGACAGCACGGCAGGATCCCCCGGATACCCGACTGCGATCATGGCCACCGGCACATAACCCTCCGGAATATGACAGTCTGCTCTTGCCTGATCGCTTCGAAACCCCGCCATCTGGTGGGCGACCAGCCCCAACGCCGTACCCTGCAGCACGAGGTTCTCTGCTGCCATGCCCGTGTCATGCAGCGCATGGGCATTCGGCGAACCGTCCTCAAACTGAAGTTGTGCCACGGATAACATCAACACCGGCGCGCGGTAGGCCCATTTCTGATTGCCTTCTACCAGGCAGTTGAACAATCGTTCGTACTCAGTCGTATGCTCTTTGGTCGCAACCAGAAAACGCCAAGGCTGTCCGTTATTCGATGACGGGGCCCAGCGAGCCGCTTCAAACAGACTGCGGAGCTTCTCCGGTTCGACCGGCCGATTGTCAAAGGCACGGGGACTCCACCGCTGACGTAACAGGTCGTGGATGGGATACTGCGTCTCAGCCGGTTTATCCATAACCCGATTATCCTTTGCTCACGTCTTTCGGTCGGGCCATCTCAGGAGACCAACCGCCGCCAAGAGCCTTGTAAAGTTGCACCACCGAGACCAGATGTAGTCGGCGTGTGCCGGTCAGGGACAATTCCGCCTCAAAGAGATTCCGCCGCGCCACGAGCACATCAAGATAGTTCGCCAATCCACCCTTATAACGGAGTTCAGCCAACTTGAGCGCCGACTGCAACGCCGTCACTTGTTGTTGCTGAGCGTCGGTTTGCACTCGCACCGTCCTCACCGCCACAAGCGAATCTTCGACTTCACGAAACGCGGTCAAGACCGTCTGTTCATACTGCGCGACCGCCTGCCTGGCTTGCGCCTCCGCCGCTTCCTGCTGAAACCCCAGGACCTGTCCGTTCAACAACGGCGCAGCCAGTCCAACCCCGGCGACACCAAAGGA
>VFKF01000228.1 GCA_009885705.1 Nitrospira sp.
CCCTTTGGCAGCACATCCTTCTTGAATTCCGGGTTCAGCATCTTGAGTTCCAAGAAGTAGGTTCCGTACTCCTCGGCAATCGAGGTGAGGGCTCGCTGAGCATCCTTCACATTGACGGTGACCGTTTCGGTTTCCATCGGCATGTAGAGATCTTTTTTGCTCAAGCCCAGATACTTCTCAGGCTGGGAGTAGATTTCTTTGGCGGCGATGATTCTGGGAACGTACCGCATCGTTTCCCGCGGCCCATGCATCTTCCAATAGTCGGTAATGTTCTGTTCCTTCAAGAGCCGGCGAACCCGCTCTTCACCGGCATTGTAGGAGGCCATGGCCATGAACCAATCGTTCTGCTTGAAATCTTTCAGGTAGCGCAAATACTTCACCGCCGCTTCCGTCGACATTTCTAAATTGCGGCGATCGTCGCGGACGGCATCGCTCTTGAGCGCGTACCGCCGCCCGGTGGAGGGAATGAATTGCCAGGGCCCCGACGCTTTCGCCTTCGAGTAGGCAGCGGCCACACACTTGCTTTCGACGAGCAACATGTACTTGAGATCATCCGGTAGGCCGGCATCCGCCAACTGCTTTTCGGCTGGGGGAAAACAGCGTCCGGTACGCTTCGCCAGGATGATACTTTCTCCCTGGTCTTCCAAGAACTGATAGAACTCATATTCGATGCGTTCACGCACCTGCCAGTTATCGAGCGGGACCGGTTGCCCGGCGAAGGTCAGCTTGTCGGGCAACTTGAACGAGCTCAGAAAATAGCGCTCCGCTCCTTCACGCTTGATCTCCGGCAGGATGACCAGGCGGCCCTCCGGCTCATCCGGATTTTCGAGGAGATCGAGCGGCATGGGGTCACGCTCCGGCTCCCCCTTCGCGCCAGACCGAGATGCACTGTCTTTGACTTCAGGATGTTCCGGTTGCGGTTGAGCGCCTGTCGGAATCGGAAGCGTGACGGCGATCCACAACCCGCTGAACACCAATGCCCGTTGAAGCCACATCCTCATGCCAATCCTGCCTCCTCGATACGGTGAACGATCCTGAGTCGAGTGCGTATGCTAACAGCACGGCTTGGGACCGGCAAGCATCATCGACTTTCGGATTCGTGTTAGACTCTCTCGGCCTATGCGTGCACTGACTCTCCTCAACGATCGCATCACCCACTGTACCGCCTGTCCGCGGCTCGTCACCTATCGGGAAACCGTCGCATCAGAAAAGCGAAAACAATTTGAGGGCTGGACCTATTGGGGGAAACCGGTTCCTGGATTCGGAGATGCGCAGGCCCGCCTCTATATACTTGGACTCGCCCCGGCGGCGCATGGCGGTAACCGAACCGGACGGGTCTTCACCGGCGATCGCAGCGGAGACTGGCTCTACGACGCCTTGCATCGATTCGGCTTTGCCAACCAGCCTCTCTCTCATCACCGGGACGATGGGCTGAAGTTATCCGATTGCTACGTTGGCGCGACGGTCCGATGTGCGCCACCCGACAACAAGCCGGCGCCACAAGAATTCACGGCTTGCCGCCCCTATCTGCGGGAAGAACTCCGACTGTTAGGAAAAATTCGAGTGGTGGTGGCGCTGGGAAAAATTGCATTCGATCACTACTTGAGGGCCTGCCGCGATGAGGGGATGACGTTGCCCTCGCCACTCCCGAAATTTTCCCATGGAATCGTCCAGGCCCTTCCATGGGGCGTGACGCTGATCGGCTCGTATCATCCAAGCCAGCAAAATACTTTCACCGGGCTCTTGACCAGGCCGATGTTTCACCAGATCTTCTCAACGGCCCGCCAGAGACTCACGGAATCAGCAGGCTGAACGGTGAACGCGGAACGCTGAAGTATCCATCGTGTCCTTGTTCATCGCTCAGCGTTCATCGCTTTCCATTCAGCATCCTGCTGGATCTTACTTTTTCGCTTGGGCTTCCCAGTCCGCCAAGAACTTCTTGAGCCCGATATCGGTCAAGGGATGCTTCACCATCATCTGAAAGATGGAAAAGGGCATCGTGCAGATATGCCCACCAACCAGCGCAGCCTCAACCACATGCTGAGGATGGCGCACACTGGCCACCAGCACCTGGGTCTTATAATCGTAATTGCGATAGATGGTCAGGATCTGACGGATCAGCTCCATCCCATTTGAACTGATGTCGTCAAGCCGACCGATGAAGGGAGACACACAC
>VFKF01000375.1 GCA_009885705.1 Nitrospira sp.
ATTCTGGCTCTGCGCGGGACTCGTCATAATCTTGCCGCGTCTGACATCGGAGCAAACGGACGGTACCCTTCAGCGAGCGCAGGCATGAGATGGTTCATCTTCTGTTATTGGTATGAGCCGGATGCGCCATCCGATCCCGTCGGGCTCGTCCGGCTCTGGACGTTGGCTCGTCAGCTCGTCGAACAAGGCGACAGCGTGACCGTGTTCCCCCCGCGATACCGATCCTCGTTGCTTCAACGTGGTTTTTCGACTGCGCCGATCCCACTCCTTCCTTGGCCCGTCTTGCGGCCGTTGTCCTATGCGGTGCTGTCCTGCCTCGTCGGACTGGTGCAAGCCTGCAAGTCGAAACCCGACATCGTCTATTACCGGTGGATGGACAGCCCTCATCCGTTGCTCTTTGCCAGACTCGTCGGAGCGCAGTGTGTCTGTGAAGTGAATGGGGAGCCGGTGCCAGATTGGTCGGAGACCGACCGCGGGCTGAAGCGGAGGCTCACACATTGGCTGGCGTCGTGTGCACTCAGGCGCTGCGATCGAGTGGTGGTCTTGACCGATGGATTGCGGGATCTCGTCATTCACCGTTATCGGGTTGCGGCTGAGCGAGTGGCCGTCGTACCGAGCGGGACGGATACCGGCTTGTTTGCTCCTCAGAACTCAACGACATGCCGGCATCGACTTGGGTTGGACACTCATAGGGACTACATTGGCTTTGTCGGGAGCTTTTATCGCTATCAAGGGCTGCAATGTTTATTGGACGCGATGGCTATCGTCCGGCGGACGAGGCCATCTGTGCATCTCCTGTTGGTGGGTGATGGAGAAGCCGCGCCGGAGTTGAAACAGCAAGCAGAACGCTTGGCACTGACTTCGTGCATTACCTGGGCAGGCAGGATACCCTATCAGGAGGTTCCGGCCTGGATCGCTGCGACGACGCTCTGTGTGGCTCCGTTCCGAGGGGATAGGGGGGAAACATCTCCGGTTAAAGTGTTTGATTACCTGGCCTGCGGAAGGCCTGTGATTGCCAGCGCGATTCCCTCAGTCTCTGCCATATTTTCTATTGAGGCCGGAGTCGCGTTGGTTCCGCCTGATGATCCAGTCGCATTGGCTGAGGCGGTGGTGGCATTACTGGACGACCGGGAGCGGCAATCTCAAATGGCCAAGCAAGGCCGCCGTTTCATTGAGCAGGATTATAGTTGGGCGCATCTTACGACTCGCTTGAAAGAATGGCTTGCCGCCAGGCAGGCCCCGA
>VFKF01000192.1 GCA_009885705.1 Nitrospira sp.
CGTGCCCTATCGCGCGGTCTATGAAGATCCGGTCAATTACGTCCGACTGGAGCACGACGATTTGGTCCTGCCGGAATGGCCTCCCAGCGCGCACGACCATCCGAAGTCGATGCAATACGAAGATCTGTCTCGCATCCTCAGCGGCATTTCGGTCAAAGAACATCGGATCTGGTTACAGAAGTGGACGCAGGGCGAGGCGCCGCTGATGCCGGCGTTTCGCCCCGACGAGGTCACGCTGTTATCGCGGCAGATCGCCGAGGCGCTGGCCGTCGCTCAGCCGGACGAACGTGTGACGTTTTATCTCAGCCAGCCGCAAACCTCCGCGAAGCGCATCATCACGTCTGGAGGCCTCTATCTCCGCGGGACGGAGTTACATTTCATCCTGGGAAATTGGCAGGTCGTCTACGGCATTCCAACCTATGGGATGATTTACGATCGGCGCTACCCCATGCGCCCGACCGCCGCGAAGGGATTCGAGCTCTTCTTCGATCCAAGTGAGGCCACAGTCGTCCAGAAGCACAGCTTTATCGATACGCTGTTGGCCAACACGAAGGATGAGTTTGTGATCGATTTGACGAAGCTAGTCTCCGGCCCCATCGCCTCTCTGGGCGGACGTTGAAAAAACTCTCCAGCTTCGTTCTCACCTCGAAAGCATCCTCAACGTAGCCAGGGGCTACGCCTCCGGTGCTTCCTTCGGCTGCGGCCTTGCTGGAGGGACTTTTTGAACGCCCGGCGGGAATATTTCCAGGTTGGTCTACATATATGAATCATTGAAGCTGATGGCAAGAAACAGGGGCTGATCGCAAAGATCAGGAGACTATCAGCTATAAGCCATACGCTATATGCTCTTTTCTGAGGAGCGCCGTCGCTACCGCATCGTCGCATCGGCTTCCAGTTGGCCTCTGCCTCCTGCTGAGTAGGCGAGGGTGACTTCGGCAATCTTATAGTCGAACTGCGATTCTGCCAGTCTGGTCTGTGCCGCCGTGACAGCGACTTCCGATTGCGTCACTTCCACCACCGTGCCGAGACCGAGCTTGTAGCGTTGTTTCGCCAGTTGCAGGGACTCCTGTGCCGTCTTGACCTGCTCCTCCGCCAGCTTGATCTGTTGTACGAAGGTGATGGTATCCAGATAGGCGTTGGTGACTTGCTGTGTGAGCGCCTGTTCGACGTTCGTGGTCGCTGCATCCGAGGCGTTACGCTGCGCGCGCGCCTCATGCACTTGGTTCTCGATCAGGAACCCCGTGAAGAGCGGCATCGACACCAGAGCGCCCGCTGTCCACCAGCCGCCAGTCTGCTGATTCTGCCTCGCATCGAACGGCTCGAAGGTGCCTCCGCTCGCCAGTGCCGAGATCGTTGGGAGGTATTGCTGTTTCGTGGCGCGCAACTTGGCTTCCGCCGAGGCCGTTTGTTCTTTGAGTCGTTGGATTTCAGGATGGGACAGGCTCTCGCCGATCAACGTATCCAATGGACGAGTCGGTTTGACGTCGATAGCCAGGTCTTCCAGCACATAATC
>VFKF01000174.1 GCA_009885705.1 Nitrospira sp.
ATCTATCGTCGTTGCAATCCTCTTCGGCTCGCTCGCGGCAGACCATAGCCGCAATGATAGTGATCTGGATCTTGCCGTGGCTTCGACCACGCCGCTCGACCCACAGATTCGAATCCATCTTATTGGAGAGCTTGCAATCGGACTGGGTCGACCGGTCGATCTGATCGATCTCGCACAAACTCACGGACCGCTCTTGCAACAGATTCTGACGAAGGGACGCTTGCTCATCTGCACAGATCGAACGCGCTACGCCGACCTGCTCTTGCGAGTGGTCTATGAAGAGGCCGACGTAATGCCTTATTATCGCCGTATTCTCGCGGAAAGAAGGCGCGCATGGATCGGACCCTAGTCGAGGCCAAACTGGAATCGCTCCGACGTTGCGTTGAGCGAATTGCGGCCAAGACACCGTCGTCTGCCGATCAACTGGCGCAGAACCCTGACCTACAAGACATTATCGCCCTAAATCTCCAACGTGCCGTCCAGCTTTCCGTCGATCTTGCGTCCCATCTGATTGCCGAAACCGACGCCCGCCCGCCTTCCACCATGGCGGAGAACTTCGACGCGCTCAAGAACCTTCAGATCATCACCCCTGCCCTGGCTGACCGTATGACAAAAGCGGTCGGATTCAGAAACATTGCGGTTCATAGCTATCACACCATCGATTGGAACATCGTCTATCAGATCTGCAGCCGCCACCTCGACGATTTTCGGCAGTTCGCCCAAGCGGTTGCCCACCAGGCACACCTTCCCTAACGCTCCAGCCTCAGCAAGTGCGCGCGTCCAACGAGGGCCTTCCAGGCCGCGCGTTGCGCGAGCACAGGAGACCAATATTGAGCCTGGCTCTCCCCGTTCATTCCCACATCGGCTACAGGGGAGCAGCCAGATTGTCCTTCACTGCGCGCATTGAGGGAGCACATTCTGATTGTGAGGCCTCAGCGAGCAAGAAGGACGGTCTGGCTGCTCCCCGCACCCCTGGACCGGCCAGGATGAATGCGCGGCGGCGACCGCCTACCGGCAGCAACTCCGCGAGCGCTATGAGAAGGAGGCCCAGACGCTCGCGAGCCTGACAGGCTGGAACATCGGTGAGATCCGCAAGACGATGAACATCGCTTCCTTGCCGACGGGTGACGAGAAGAAATGGTATCAGCGGCTGTGCGCTCACTAACACCGGCGCTGAACGACAACGGCGAGGTGTGGGACTTCCACACCTCGCCGTGTCTTGCTTGACGCCAGCCATGCGGCTGACGCTCTTGCCCTGGCAGGATGCTGAAAACGACCGCCAGCTTCGTTCTCGCATCGTTCAGACCCTCA
>VFKF01000147.1 GCA_009885705.1 Nitrospira sp.
ACGGGCTCGCTATGCAGCGGAACTGGCGGAGCCGGTCGTCGGCAAACCGGCTACTCGTTTCATTAAAAAAGCGCGAGCCGTCCAGGATGTCTTAGGGATGTATCAGGATGCCATTCAAGCCGAAGCCTATGTCAGGGCCTTCCTCAAGCAATCGGCCAGCGTGAGAGCGGCCTTCGTTGCCGGGCGCATGGTCGAACGTCAGCGAGAACGCCGCGCAAAAGCGAGTCAAGAGATGCGGTTGCTCTGGAAAGGGCTGTTGAAGCGCGGGGAAAACGCTTGGGGATAAGAAGACTGTTGTACCCTGTTTCTCCCACGAGTGCCGAGGATCAAGACTCGGCTCATGCCTCCTGGTCACGAGAAAATTCCGTCAAGCATTCGGAAACATTCGATCGCGTCGAGTACGCGTTCCCTTGACAGTGGCTCACGCAGTTGTTAGGTTTTCGCTCACGAATGTCGGGACGGGTTAGCAGACCGATATTTTCAGGCTGGCGTAGCTCAATGGCAGAGCAGCGGTTTTGTAAACCGCAGGTTGGGGGTTCAATTCCTCTCGCCAGCTCCACAACTTCCGCCGACGATTCGACCGCTTTCCACCTGACAGACCCCCTACATTCCACTCACCATTGAGCTGCTGTTATCGGGACTGTCGATAGCTGAGTCGCTCGTGGAAGGTTCAATTCCGTCAAATCGTTCAGCGTATGGAATACCGGCCGAATCTCACCGAGACGCAACAGACCGACCTAACGTTCGGCTTCCGTGAGATCGCCTGCCTCTTCCAGATCTTCAAGATCGGCTTCTGCCTTCGCCTTCGTGGTTGAGGGATGCAGGCCATATTTCTTCAGCATTTTGTAAAAATCAGCCCGATAACGACCGGCAAATTGGGCGGCGCGTGAGATATTGCCGCCGGTCAGTTGCAAGACGTTCTTGAGATAGGTCTTCTCGAACTCTTCCTTGGCTTCGGTCAGCGGCTTCAGCGGCGCATCCGGTGAGGTGCCCATCGAAGGCAGAAGGTCCGGCGTAATCATGTCCTGGCGCGTCATCACGGAGGCCTTTTCAATGACATTCTCCAGCTCGCGGACATTGCCGGGCCAGGGATGCGTGAGCAACCGATTGAGCGCGGCCGGTGTAAAACCGCGCAAATCTTTATTGGCCCGCTTCGCACTCGCGGTCAGAAAATGTTGGGCCAACAAAGGAATATCGTCCCGTCGGTCACGCAGCGGCGGGATAAACAACGGAACGACGGAAATGCGATAGAAGAGATCGTTCCGAAATGAGCCGTTCTTAACCGCTTCACCGAGATCTTTATTCGTTGCAGCAATAATCCGTACATCGATCTTCGTCGTCGTTTCAGAACCCACTTCGCGGACTTCCCGTTCCTGCACAGCCCGCAAGAGCTTGACCTGCATCGACAACGGCATCTCGCCGATCTCATCGAGAAAGAGCGTCCCGCCGTTGGCACATTGAAAGAGGCCTCGCTTGGCGCCATGGGCGCTGGTAAAGGCGCCGCGTACGTGGCCGAAGAGTTCAGACTCGAAGAGGGCTTCCGGAATGGCCGCGCAATTGAGCGCAATGAAGGGCCCTTTATTCCGTCGGCTGTTTG
>VFKF01000438.1 GCA_009885705.1 Nitrospira sp.
GCGAGGGTGCTCGAATCCCCCCACGTAACCATCGGCAGATTGGTTGCCTGAATTTTCACGAGGGCCACGTCGGTCTTCGGATCGGTGGCCACCACTCGGCCTTTATATTGCCGCCGGTCGGCCAGAATCACTTCCACATCGACCGCATCGGCGATCACATGGTTATTCGTCATAATGTAGCCATCCGCCGACACGATGACCCCGGAGCCTTGGCCATATTGCCGCCTGGTCGCAGGCGCGTCCTTGAACAGCCCGAACGGAAGCGCCTCGTCGCTGAAAGCTTGATCGCGGACCATCACCGTGGAGGCGATGCTGACGACAGAGGGAATGACCTTGGTCGCAGCCGTCTTGATCTGCGCCTGGAGTTCACCTCCGCTCGCCACAGGAATCGCACGAGTTCCGGCCAGAGCCGTTCCCCCGGCGATGGAACAAGCCACGCAGAGTCCGATCATGATTCGCACGATGCAATTGAATCGCAACAAGCCGCAGTCCCCTCTTACCCGATTGACGACAAACGACTGTAGCCTAGCACGCATAGGCCGGAGGCGCACTTACAATTCCATATGACGCAAGCGCAGGGCATTGGAGATGACGGACACAGAACTGAACGTCATGGCGGCACTGGCAATCATGGGACTCAAGAGGATTCCCCAGACCGGGTAGAGGACGCCGGCTGCGATCGGCACACCGATGACATTGTAGAGAAACGCAAACAAGAGATTCTGCCGAATATTTCGCATCGTGGCCAGGCTCAGTCTGCGCGCGCGAAGCAGCCCGCGCAGATCCCCTTTCACTAACGTGATCCCCGCACTTTCAATGGCGGTGTCTGCTCCGGTCCCCATCGCAATTCCGACATCGGCCAATGCCAGCGCGGGGGCATCATTGATTCCGTCGCCGGCCATCGCCACGACACAGCCTTGAGACTTGAGACGGGCCACGATCTGTCCCTTGTGCTCCGGCAAGACTCCCGCCAGGACCTCTTCAATGCCGAGTTGCCGGGCCACGGCCTCCGCCGTATCCCGATGATCGCCGGTGACCATGACGATCCGAAGACCATCGGCCTTGAGTGCTTGCACCGCCTCGCGCGTCGTGGCTTTGATCGGGTCTGCCACGCCAAGGATGCCGGCCGCCTGTCCATCGATGGCCACGAATAGGATTGTCTGCCCCTCACGACGAAGCGAAGCCGCGTTATCATCCAACAGTGTCAGACTCTGGTTTGTTACCCCGATCTCCAACCGCAAGAACGCAGCCGTCCCGATGGCGACGCGACGACCAGCTACCGTCCCGGTCACACCCTTGCCCGTCACCGAATGGAACTGCTCGACCGAATCGCACAAGATGCCTCGCCCTTCCGCTCCGGCCACCACTGCGGCAGCCAGAGGATGTTCACTGCTCCGCTCAAGACTCGCCGCGAATCGTAGCAAGTGGGCATCGGTCCAGGGTGCCACAGGTCGTATCGAGAGCAATGTCGGCTTGCCCTCCGTCAGGGTTCCGGTCTTATCGACGACGAGCGTATCCACCTTCCCGAATATCTCCAGGGCTTCAGCCTTCTTCACCAACACACCAGCCGTCGCCCCGCGACCGGTCCCTACCATGATCGACATCGGCGTCGCCAATCCCAACGCACAGGGGCAGGCAATGATCAAAACCGCTACGGCGTTGACCAGCGCGTAGGCCAACTTCGGTTCCGGGCCCCAAATCGCCCAGACCAGAGCCGTCAGCAATGCAGAACCCACTACCAGCGGAACAAAATAGGCAGCCGCCACATCGGCAAGACGCTGGATCGGCGCCCGGCTCCGTTGCGCCTCACTCACCATCTGCACAATCCTGGCAAGCATCGTGTCTCGCCCGACTCGCTCGGCGACCATCACGATCCCGCCCGTGCCGTTGATGGTCCCTCCGGTCACCCGAGTCCCGACTATTTTTTCGACCGGGATCGATTCCCCGGTAATCATGGATTCATCGACGGATGTCGCACCCTCCTGGACCATCCCATCGACCGGCACTCGCTCTCCCGGCCTGACGCGTAGTCGCTGGCCCACCTGAATCTGCTCGAGCGGCACGTCGACTTCCTGTCCATCCGACGTGATCAGTCTGGCGGTCTTTGGCGTGAGTCTGAGCAAAGAACGAATCGCGGAACTCGTCTGACTCCGAGCCTTCAGCTCAAGAACCTGGCCCAGCAGGACGAGCACAGTAATCATGGCGGCTGCTTCAAAGTAGACGGCGATCGAACCGTCATGCGCTTGGAACGAACTGGGGAGCAGCGTCGGCGCGACGGTAGCAACCGTGCTGTAGCCATAGGCCGCTCCCGTTCCAATGGCAATGAGCGTGAACATGTTGGGGGCCCGGTTCACCACCGACATCCACCCCCGCTGGAAAAACGGCCAGCCGCCCCAGAGCACCACCGGCGTCGCCAACAGCCATTGCACCCAGTTCCTCATCGAGCCAGTGAAGATTTGCGGGAGTGACAAACCGTGAATCATATCGGCCATGGCCAAAAGCATGACCAAGAGGGCAGGTCCGAGACAGATCCAGAACCGCCGGCTCATCTCCTCAAGCTCGGGATTCCGTTCATCCTCAAGCGAGACGACTTTTGGCTCCAGCGCCATTCCGCAAATCCGGCAAGCGCCTGGTTGAGTCTCCAGCACCTCCGGATCCATCGGACAGACGTACTCGACCGCTCCGCCGGACGGAACGACCGCGACGCGGGGAAACCGCTGCTCAACAGGAGTCAGATAGTAAATGGGATCGGCTCGGAACGTGGCAAGGCAACTCGTCGCGCAGAAGTAGTAGGTCTTCCCTTGATATTCGCAGGAACCGGCTGCCGTGGCCGACTGCACCGTCATCCCGCAGACGGGATCGATGGCCCCCGTCACGACCGGGGCAGGCTGCAGCATCGGAAGGGGTCTTCTGGTCGTCGTCGGCTTTGCTGGACTGGCAGGCCGTGGCTGCAACGCCAACTCCGGATTGGCCTTGAATCGCTCCAGGCAGGAAAGGCCGCAAAAATAGTAGTGCTGGCCTCGATGCTCGTAACTTCCGGCCGCCGTAGCCGGATCCACCGTCATGCCGCAGATCGGATCAATCGCCATAACAACCCCGTGAGATGTGATGAGTGATGGGTGATCCGTGAATAAACCTAGACAGTCACTCCTTGCCCCTACCCATCACTGCTCACTCATCACCGATCACTTCTTTTTGTCAGAATCCAGAATGCTCTGGATGATCAACTTCAGATTCTCAGGATCGATCGTCTCCGCCTTGATATTTCCGTCGATGAGCACGGTCGGGGTCTGTTGTACCTTGATGCGCTCGCCCCATTTGCGCCCCTCTTCGAAGATCTTGGCCGGCTTCCCGCTGGCCATGCCCTCTTCAAAGGCCTTCGGGTCGAGACCGACTTCCTTGATCAGGCCTTCCCGAAGCGAACGATCCAGCACTCCGGTCATCTTGTCTT
This sequence comes from Nitrospira sp., assembly GCA_009885705.1. Lineage (GTDB taxonomy): Bacteria > Nitrospirota > Nitrospiria > Nitrospirales > Nitrospiraceae > Palsa-1315. The sequence goes on from VFKF01000438.1 coordinate 3,452, forward strand.
TGTGGATGGTGCGAAAGAGGACTGCTTTCATTTCACTCCCCTTCCCCATCAGCTTCGCCTGCTCGTACATATCGAAGGGGGTCGGCAGCTTGCCATGAATCACCGGGAACCCCACCATCGTCGCCTCAAGCTTGTTTCCGAACTCTTTTTGGAGGAGCGCTAACCCTTCTCCGTCGAACCGGTGACAATGAGGACAGTAGAAGTCGGCGAACTCGATCAACTTCACCTTGCCGGGAACATGCGTGGAGACTTCGTCCTTCAAGACTTCGAACTTCCCCTTCAAGTCAGGAGTGGCGGCGTCAGCTGGTGAGCCCCCCAAACCCACGACACACCACACCATCGCGCATACCGCCGAGGCCCATCGTGCACCCTGTCTGTTCACCATACCGTCTCCTTTCTTGAATCAATACCGGTCGCTCATTATATCGAATGTGCCGGGAACTTACTCCTCACTCTTTGTTATACTGTGACCATGTTATCGCGAACTCTCTGCGCTACCCTGGCCTTGCTCATCACGCTTACCGGCTGTGCCTCGATGCAAGAAGCAGGGGACGGCTTGGACCCACAGGCACTCACCTTCCTTCAACTCAAGGCCGCACCGGACTCCGTAAAAGGTCAACCGGCGGTCTTCGGCGGCATGGTCCTGACGGCCCGGCGGCTCAAAGACGGCACGAGAATCGAAATCTTACAGTTGCCGCTCGATCGATCGATGCATCCCGGATACGACTTGACCCAATCCCAGGGCCGCTTCATCGCGCTGCAGCATGAATTCCTCGACCCCGCCACATTGCCCCACGGCACCAGAGTTACCGTGACAGGCACCATAGCGGGAACGGTGACGCTGCCTCTCGATGAGACCGAATATATCTATCCGGTCATTGAGGTGAAACGTTTACAGGTATGGAGTGCCGCTGAAGAAGCGGCGCCTCGGATCAGGTCTCAGATGGGCCCCGGTGCCTACTGGGGGCCCTATTGGAGTCCCTACTACCGCCCCTGGCCCTACCGTTGGTAGCGGCGCGAGAATAACAGCACCAGCAATTACCGCCCCCCGGTCCCGACAATGCGCTCCACGCGATCGTCCCGCCCCCCGAGCTTGAGATACCGATGATATTGGGCCAGTGCCTTCGGCAGATCTTTCCGGTTCAACTCATAGAAGACACCCAAGTTGTAATGCGCTTCCGCATAATCCGGCTTCAACTCGACCGCTCGCTCGTAGGACTGCTCCGCCTCTTCAAGCCTGTTGAGACCGGTGTAGATCACACCGAGATTCATGTGCGCTTCGGCATACTCCGGGCGGTACCGTAACACTTCGAGAAATTCCCGCTCCGCCTCGTTCGGCCGCCCCTGGCTCCGGTAGATAAACCCAAGATTGTAATGCGCGTCGACTAAATCCGGCTTGGCGGCTACCGCCTGTTTGTACGAGTAGGCCGCCTCAATGAGGTCGTTGTTCCTCTCGGCGATACGCCCATTCAAATACCAGCCGTTCGCATGTTTGGGATTCGATTTCGTCAGCCGGCGCAGCATGTCGCTCGCCGCTTTGGCCTCGCCCTGGCCGTCATAGAGGGTCGCCAATGCAAACAATGCCTCGGGCTGGTTCGGAACCACGGTCAACAGACGCTGGTACGTCCGCAACGCATCGGACGACTCGTGACGCTGCTCATAGGCCTTGGCCAAGTCGAGATAGGATTCGGCATGTTTCGGGTTGACGTCGATGGCTCGCGTCAACGCCTGCTCGGCCTCTGCCGACTTCCCTTGCGCTAGATAGACTTCGGCCAGATCGTTCAGCGCCTCCGCATACTTGGGTTTGAGCTTCACGGCATGAGTGAACGCCTCAATGGCTTCGGAGGGATTTCGCTCTTTGAAGAGGATTTGGCCGAGCAGGCGGTACGCCTCGGCCGATGAAGGATTCAGTTCGATGGCTTTCCTTGCAGCCTCGGCTGCGGCGGGAAGGTCGCCCTGACGGAACAAGGCCGCACCACGATCAAAGGCTTTCGTCGCCGCATCGGGCGAACCGGCTATCCCTTCAGGGACTCCAGTCGCGAGAAGAATGGCGAGCAGCGCGCAATAGGACAAGCGTGATCTGCGCCCCATTTTTTGCACTGCCATGCACCCTCCAATCCACGCGATGTCACGGATGGAACGTTCGGACTATAGCGAGCACAGGGGGTGAAATCAATCCGAGCCGAGGTCGGGGAAGCGCGAACCTCTCCCCCGACCCTCATGCCCTCTTGAAGCCCAGCGAGGACAGGGTCCACAGCACATCCACCCAGGGAATTATCGGCGCATCTCAAACTCGCCGGGCAAATACTTAGAACAGCCCCAACGTCACGCCGCCATAGATGGCCCGGCCGTAGCCGGCGAAGAAGGCTTGCTGGCCTGCGGCAGCGCCGGCAGTTTCACCCCCGATGACCTGACCGGATGCGGCGTATTTCTTATCCGCAATGTTGTCCAGCTCCAGGTAGAACTTGGCGAATCGAAACCAGGAATTAGTCAACTCGACATTCTTGTGAATGTTCACATTCGCAACGACATAGGAGGGAATGCTGAACGTGTTGCTGTTGTTCAAGAAGTAGCTATTGTAATAGCTGCCTTCGACCCAGCCACCCCAGCCGGTCGACGCATGATCGTATTCAACTTTAGTATTCAACACGTCTGTTGGCACGTTGGGCACATTCTTCCCGTCGCGAACCAGAAATCCGGTCGCCTGCCGATCGGAGAAATTGATGTACTTGGCATCGACATGTGTATAGGCCCCGGAGAATCGCAACCCTGACAGCGGCCTCCAATCGTAGAAGGCTTCGATCCCGCGATATTGCGAGGAGTCGGCATTGACCGACGCGGTGTTATTATTCGAGATCGTTTGTGTGATGATCTCGTCCTTGAAGAAGGTCCAGAACCCGACGAGTTGAACCGTCAAATTCTGGGTCAGCGTGGACTCGGTTCCCACCTCAAAATTGAGATTCTTCTGCGGCTTCAAATCGAAGTTCGTACCGGGGAGACCGGTGGTCGGATCTCTGAGAAGATTATTAAAACCGGGAATCCCGTATCCCGTCGAAGCGCGAACCCAATGCCGGTAGGCCTCCGCCGGTTTCCAGCTCAGTGACATTTCCGGCGCCCAGTTGTAGTACGTCCGGTTCGCGCCATTGGGCGCCTGACTCGCACCGTTCGTGTAGTTAATCGTTTGCACGCTCAGCATCGATTGCTCGAAACCTAGCCCACCCGCGAGGACGACTTTCGGCACAAATTCCAGTTCCTCCCGGAATCGGCCACCGAGGTTTCTGATGGTTCCTCGCGAATTCTGAATGAGCGTGCCCCTGGTGCCCTTGCCATCTGCCAGGTTCTGGAACGTCTGCGATTCCTGCTCCATGTTATTGAGGAAAAAGCCGACATAACTCTTGAGCGGCATATCGAAGAGGCTGCCATCGTGCCGCAGGTCAGCGTAGTGCTTGTAATTCGGATTGATACTGTCGCTGATCTGGGAGAAGGTCTGATTGATGTCTTTGACGTCGTAGTCCGCTTCAAGTGTGAGAACCGTGTTGGCATTGATTTGCCGCTCGTACATACCGCCGACAATGGTGCGCCGATCGAGCCGCCGTTGTGCCAGCCGTTCGGAGTCGCTGCAAGACGTGGAGGTACATGTCCCCGTGCCGCCGGCTTGCCGATGATCGTTCGTGAACTGCGCCTGGGTCAAACGAGTCGGCACGAAGGTGTCCAGCCAATTCGTGATGGCCTTAAAGTAAAAGTTCTGCTTGTCGTCGATCCTGAACCGCAGATTCAAATTGATTGTTTGTGTGCTGTAGTTGCTGTGCCTGATGTATCCATCTTCTCCCACGTTGCTGACGAACAGGGAGGCGTCAAGGTTTTCATATTGCTGTCCGACGGCAAGGGCCTCTTTGTGGTATCCGAAAGACCCTCCGCTGAGAAACGTTTCTACTCCGTCGATATCGCTGCCACGCCTCGTCCTGAAATGCACCATGCCGCCGAGCGCATAGTTGTCGTACAGGGAAGAGGACGCGCCACGAACCACTTCGGTGCTGCGCATAAACCAGGGATCGTGAATATCGAGCCGGGACAACCCGTCCGATTGCGTCTGAATGAATCCGTCCTCGTACATTTTAATGTCCCGGACGGCGAAGGTCGTCTTGGCGCCTTGGCCACGAATCGTCATGCTAAAGTCTCGCGGGCCGTTCGCCTGACGCATGATCACACCGGGGAGCGACTCCATCGACTCCTTCATCGTCCTGGTTGGCTGAGAGTTCGTTTCCGCCGGGATCGTCGCCGACAACGAAATGCCTTCCGGCCGCTTTTGGAACCGTTTGCTGACGATGCTGACATCCGACA
>VFKF01000234.1 GCA_009885705.1 Nitrospira sp.
CTTGCTGCGCATCTCCGGCATCCTGACGAAACAGCATGCCGAACGGCTGGGCCTCTTCGTCTTTTCTGTCAGTCTGCCAGCCACGATTCTTGTCTCTCTGGATCGCGTGGCCTTCGCGCCGACGGCCTGGAAGGTCCCGCTGGCTGCCTGCCTCCTGTCGCTCTCGTTGGTGCTCGCCTCCTGGCCGATCGCCAGGTTGCTGCATCTCCCCCGCCCGACGCAGGGCGGATTCCTCCTCGCCATCGGCTGCATCAATTCCGTGTACTTCGCCTATCCCGTGGCGCTGGCGACCTTCGGCGAGGAGGGCCTCGCACAGGCGATTCTCTTCGACCTCGGGCAAACCATGCTCACCCTCACGGCGCTCTACGCACTGGCCGCCTGGCATGGCACCGCCACATCGTCGGGACATTCATCCCTGACGCGCCTGCTCAAGTCGCCCCCCTTCTGGGCCATGACCACCGTGCTGGCGATGAAAGCCACCGGGCTCCATCTGCCCTCCTGGCTCCACGATCTTTTGACGCCGGTCCATCTCACGACGACCCCGCTCGCGAGCCTGGTCCTCGGCCTCTCCATCAGTTTCGAAGCGGTACGGAAAACCTGGCCCCTGACCCTGCTGGGTGTGGCGCTGCGGATGGGAGGCGGCCTGTTGTTGGGAGGGACGGTCGCCTGGCTGCTGAATCTCACCGGTCTGGAACGAGCGGTCGTGATCCTGATCGCCGCGATGCCGTCGGCGGTGACGGCGGTGATCTTCGCGACGGAAACAGGCCTGGATGAAGATCTGGTCGCCTCGATCGTGGCCCTCTCGATCTGTCTCGGGGTGGCATTGCTGCCCTGGCTGCCCCAGCTCGTCGCCCTGCTAGCAGGCCGTTGAGAAAGACCGCCAGCGGCGTTCTCTCTTCGCTCAGACCCTCAACGTACCCAGAGGGTACGCCTCGGCCCCTCGCTCGCTGCGGCCTTGCCGGACGGCCTTTCTGAACAGCCTGCTGGGAGAGGGGATGAGGATGGAGTGCGGATTGAAGAAAAGAGCGTATGGCTAATGGCTTATAGCCGTTAGCGAGAAGAAAAGAACGGATGGGATGGTAACGATGGATGGGCTAGGACTTTTTCGCACCCACCTTGCCATTTTCCCACACATAAATAGGCGTATGGTGCGTTCGCGCTGCCGCCCTGGCCACTTTGGCCGCTCGCCGCAACGCACGTCCGACGAGGGCCTTCGGAGGCCGCGCGAGGCAAGAGGAAAAACATAATTATGCGGCGCGGGAGGCTGCTTTTTCCAACAGCTCATGAATGAGCGTCTGATAGGGCTTCTTGTCCTTGGCCGCCATTTTCCGCAACTGGCTCAAGAGACGAGGCGAGAGGCGGATCGCAATGAGCTGTTTCGCCATTCCACTAGATGGCCGCCCAACCCGGCGTGCGCCCCGGAGTTCTTCCGCTGTGGACTCCGGGATGTCCGAGAAATCAATCTGTGAGTCGGGCATAGGCTTGACGCTCGCGCCGGCTCGCTTGCCGCGCGCTGATGATCCTGATTTTTTCTTTGTCATGGCCCATCCTCCGCATTGTGTAGACAACGAGCAAGAGCCGCTTGTCCATCGAGAGGCCCAGCCGCTTGAACCGGCGTTCGTGGTCCGAATGGTCGACATCGTCCCAATCCAGTCCATTGACATCGCCAAATACGGTGGCCGCCTCTTCAAACGGGACGCCGTGCTTCTCGAAATTGGCAATGGCCTTCGGGATGTCCCA
>VFKF01000429.1 GCA_009885705.1 Nitrospira sp.
CGTGATCGAGTCGGTCGGCCGATCCGATTCAATGAGCCATTCTTTGGCAAAGGCTACCCAGCGAGAGCGGTCCCGCAGCAGAGGCTGTCGCTGCAAGGGGACAAGCGGACGATACTTCGCAAAGATGATTCCGCACTTCGCACATTCTGTCGCTCCATCGGGCCGATCAGTCTGACATTTGGGACAGGACAGCATGGAGGTCTCGATGAATGCCATAGGCACACTGTAAGACCGCCCACGTATTCGGACAAGAAAATCTCAGGATTAATCCAAGCCACTGGCTGGCATCTTGAAACAGGATGCTCAAACCGGCCGTCAGCAAGGCCGCAGCCGATGGAAGCACCGGAGGCGTACCCTCTGGGGCGCACGGTGCGACGAATAAGGAGCACCAAGTTTGTGCGCGCCGCCGAGTGGTGAGGCGGCCGGGTCCCCGTTGAGGATCAGAACGATGCGACCTGCCTGCGCGAAGCCGCTTCGGCGAAGGCAGGGAACGAAGCTGGCGACCGGTTTCAGCATCCTGTTAGTGGAAAGAAAATGGAATGGGCGCGAACGTCAGCACAAACACCGCGAGCGCAATCCATCCAACCACAACCCGCCCACGGCCGAGCGGCACGTGAGGATCGAGCACCGGCGGATGGCCAAGACCCCAGATTCCTGACATAAAGGCCCAAAGCCACCAGCCAGGCCAGCCTACGAATCCCAGCATGATCAACAGCGGCACCATGGCAAAGGCGATCGTGCGTTGGCGTGAACCCCACAAGGCGTACGCCACATGCCCGCCGTCGAGTTGGCCGATGGGAATCAGATTCAGCGATGTCACAAATAGACCGAACCAAGCGGCAAAACCAATGGGGTGCAAGACGATGTCGGCCTGCGGAGGAAGCGATCCGACGACCAGCCAAGAGATGAACTGTAAGAGCAGGGGCTCGCCCAACTGCAATCCGTAGGTCGCCGTTCGATCGACCACCGTCGACAGGTTCAGGCCGATGACCAGTGCCACCACCGCGACAACAAAGCCGGCAAGCGGGCCGGCCACACCGATGTCGAACAGGGCGCGCCGGTTCATGATCGGCCCGCGCAGACGAATGATCGCGCCAAACGTTCCGATGAAGTGGGGAGGGCCAGGAATAAACAGCGGCAATGAAGCCGGCACCCCGTGAATGCGGGAGAGCACATAGTGACCACATTCATGGGTCACCAGAATCCCCAACAACGTGGCGGCAAAGGGAATCCCGCGCCACAGCGTCTCAAAATGTTCGAGGAGAAAATCTACAGGCCCATGGATCGGCCCCTTATAGGCCTGATAGGCCCCGGCCCAGAGCGTGGTAAAGATCGTGGCAACAAAGAGGCTGAGGGGCAGGATCCATTTCGAGAAGGGCGTCTCCTCGAATTCATCGTCCGTGGAATGACCGTTGAGGTCTTCAGAGTCTACCGCCGTAACCGGCAGTGGTCCGACGCGGATCGCTTGTTCGTCGTTCCGCTCGTCGAGGCTCATAGAGTCTGCCTCAGTGATCCAAGGCGAAAGGATTATGGTCCAGCTCTTCCCGAACCGTTGTAGCCGGTCCGTGGCCAGGCAGCAATCGATATTCAGGCGGCAACCCGAGGACCTTGGTCCGAACCGACCCCAGATGGGCCTGGTACAGCGCACTGGGATTCGAACGGCCGATCGATCCCGCAAACAGGGTATCGCCGACGAAACAGACGTGCTGGGACTCAGCCTCCACACGATAACAAATCCCGCCAGGGGTATGGCCCGGCGTCGCCAGACATTGCACGCGCAACCGTCCAACGGCAATCGTCTGGTCATCCTCCGGCGCTTTGAGCTGATCAGCGGGCGGCCGCCAACTCAAGAGGTCGACATCGTCCAAACCGAGATACACCGGCGCCTCACGATACTTCAAAATTTGATCGATCCCGTCGGCATGGTCTGCATGACCATGCGTCAGACAGATCCCGACCAGCCGCAGATGGTGCTGCGTTAAGACATCGATCATCGCCGACGTATTGTAGGCAGTGTCGATCAACAGGGCCTCTCCGCCGTCATACACCACATAACCCTGCACACCATACCCGTTGATCGAGCCCCGTACGGTTTCCACCCAGGAGATTGGTGACACAACCGACGGCTCCCATTGGTCGATCGCAATCTGCTCCAACGGCCCAGGACGAAGTCCCAACGCCTTCGCCAACGCCCGCACCTCGGCGCGATCGCGCGGAGGATCGCCGCGCTCCAGTGCGGTGATGTCGCCGCCAGGCAATCCAGTAGCCCGAGCGACATCAGCGACCGACAGCCCCTGGCCCATCCGCGCCTTCTTAATGATGTCCGAAAATTCGTCCTCAAGCGGCATCCGATAAATCCTTAGCTATCAGCGATCAGCTCTCAGCCTTCAGCTTTCAGCTTCAACCCGACCATCTTTCACTCCATCACTCCAGGCTCCGAAGATTCCTCTCCGTAAGCGGGTGTCGCCGACCTGCCCGACCGCCCGCAGCGGGGTCCCTACACCGGGCGGGGTGCGAGGACGGGCGGGCAGGTCGGCGACAGGACCCGCTTCTCCCTCATCTCTCCGGAGCCACCTTCACTTCTTTGACCTCCCCGAATCCCGACAGCAGCTTCGGCAGGGCCTCGCCTGCCCCGACTGCGACGATCGTCAATCGTTCTGGATGGAAATGCTTCTTTGAGGCCGCCAGGATTTCCTCTTTTGTCAGGGCCACCACGCGAGTCCGTAACTGCTGCAGAAAATCCTTGGGGAGCCCATCGTATTCCAGCTCGACCAGCCGGCCGACGATCGCCGACGAACTGGCAAAGGAGAACACAAACGAGTTCACATAGGCCTCTTTCGCTTCCGCCAATTCGCTGTCCGTCACCAACTCGGTCCTCATCCGCTCCATGTTCGCAATAAACCGCGCGATGACCTCTTGCGTCGATGGTAGTTTCGTCTCTGCGCGCATCAACCAGACACCTTGATCGTGGACTCCGGTGTTCAACCGGCTGCCGACCGAATAGGCCAAGCCCCGCTTGGTCCTCACGTCGTTGAAGAGCCGGCTGCGGAAGGAACTGCCCCCCAGAATGTCGTTGGCAATCGCCAAGGACACATAGTCAGGATCCTGCTCCTTGATCGACAGATGGCCGACGCGCAGATGCGTTTGCGACGTATCCTTGTTGACGAACCGGACGACGGGCTTTGGCGTCTGGCTCTCGGGCACGTCGGCAATCGTCAGCACCGGCACCTCGCCTTTCTTCCAATCGCCGAACATGTCACGCAGCAGGGCTAGCATCGCGGTCTTCTCAAAATCTCCGGTCACCCCCACCATCATGCCGTTCGGATGAACGGTCCTCTTGTGAAAGGCGATCAAGTCCTCTCTGGTAATGCGGGTAACGGACTCAATGCTACTTTCACGCGCCGTCGGGTGGTCTGCTCCATACAGCAGCTTCACGAACTCGCGGCCGACGATGGAACCGGGATTGTCTTGCCTGCGGCGAATCCCTTCGATGGACTGCAACTTGGCCAATTCCACCTTCGCCGGCTCAAAGGCCGGCGTCCGAATCAACCCGGCAAAAATCTGAAGTCCCCGCTTCAGGTCTTTACTCAAGACATCGAGCGACGCAGAACCGGATTGCCGTCCAATGGAAATACCGACGTCTCCGGCGAACTGCTCCAACTCCTCATCCACTCGTTCCGCCGACAGACCGCCTCCTCCGCCGGTCCGCATGATGGAACCAGTGAGCGACGCCAGGCCGACCTTATCCGCCGGATCGAGCCAGCTGCCCGTCCGCATGGTCGCGGTGATGCTGACCAACGGCAGCTCATGGTCCTCCAAAAGATAGACCACCATGCCATTTTCAAGCACCACGCGATCCGGTTCGGGCGGCGTGAATTCAACCGGCTTGAACGTCATCTGCCGCGGATCGCCCAACACCAGGTTTCCGGCGCAGGCGGTCAACGGGATGGCCATCGCCATGATCATCGAGCACAACACGAAACTCCATCGATTCATATTCCGCCTGTTTCGTCGTACCTGCATCATCGTCCCACCTCATGCTGCGGCGCCGCTGCGACGTTTTTTTCACCGGCCTTCTTCACCAATGTGGCCACCGTACGGTTCGATTTCGTGAAATACTCAACGGCCACACGCTGGATATCCGCCGTCGTCACTGCGGCAATCTTGTCCCGGGCCTTCAGCGCATAGCGCCAGTCGTCTGCCACCGTCTGATAGAGCGCCAACTGAGACGCCAGCCCTCCGTTGGATCGAAGCGCCCGCACTAAATCCGCATCGAGATTATTCAACACC
>VFKF01000329.1 GCA_009885705.1 Nitrospira sp.
GATCGCGCAGATCGCCTTCGACCCGCTCGACGGTCAGCCCTTGAAGGTTCTGGAGGTCGGATCCGGCACGGGCCAGGACGCGGACCTCGATGCCGCGTTGGACCAGCGCACGTGCAACAGCACCTCCGATAAACCCGGTTGCGCCTGTGACGAGGGCTTTCATGATGAAGAAGTGATGGGTGATGGGTGATGTGTGATGAGGTGGGAAGAGAGGTCGTGGGCTCGTTTCATCTTGCCTCATCACCCATTACTGATCACTCATCACGTTAGTTTTTTCTGGAAGTGATGTAGCGCGCGATCTCGCGGAGTGGGTCGGCAGCAGGGCTGAACGACGACAGCCGTGCAATCGCCCGGTCGACACACTCGTCGGCCAGCTTCTTGGCGCCGTCCACGCCGTAGAACGTCGGATAGGTTTTCTTGCCTCGTTCGGCGTCGGTATTCGGGTTCTTGCCGAGTTCCTCGCGGGTGCCGGTCACATTGAGGACATCGTCGGCAATCTGAAACGCGAGGCCGATGTCTTCCGCATAACCGGTCAGATTAGCCAGTTGAGGCTCCGTCGCGCCTGCGGCAATGGCGCCCATGCGCACGGCGGCACGCATCAACATCCCGGTTTTGTGTTTGTGAATGTTTTGCAACGTCGCGAGGTCGATGTCTTTGTTCTCCGCTTGGATGTCGAAGACCTGGCCGCCGACCATGCCGAGATTGCCTGAGCCGTAGGCCAGCTCCTGAATCAAACGGACTTGCCTCACGGGATCGCAGCCCTTCATTAAATCTGGTCTGCTGCAGAGGTCGAACGCCATCGTGAGCAAGGCATCGCCAGCCAGGATCGCCATCGCATCGCCATAGACCTTGTGATTCGTCGGCTTTCCGCGGCGGAAGTCGTCGTTGTCCATTGCCGGCAGATCGTCGTGGATCAGCGAATAGGTGTGGATGAATTCCAGCGAGCAGGCCACGGCCATCAAGCCGGGCGGGGTGGTGCCGAGTGCTTCAGCCGCTGCAATCGTCAGGATCGGGCGGATGCGTTTGCCACCCGCCATGAGGCTGTACCGCATGCTCTCGTGCAATGTGGTCGGTGGCGTCGTGGCCGGGGGGCTCACCTGATCGAGAAATCGATCGACGTCGATCCGTTTCTGTTCGAGATAGTCCTTAATGTTCATGGGGATAAGGTGCGAGTTGTGATGACTGTCGTGGACCGGCGCGGAGAGTACCAAACAGGTTGGAGGCTGTCAAACAGAACGGGAGGGAGCGGCCAGGTGCCCTTCTTGCTCGCAGAACGCGCACGATAAGAATGTGCTCGTTCGATGCGCGCAGTAAAGGGCAGCCTCGGCCACTCCCCCTAAAGGGAGGTATAGGAAATTGGAAGTTCCTCGCCTGGGCCAAACGGGAGGCCACCTAGCCCACCCTCATGGAGGACGAAGATTAGGAGAGTGAGGTCGCCTGAGGCGCGTGGTGGAATTAATCACGGGTGCCAACCTAAGAGGCAAAGAGCGCTGAGAGAAGAGTACTGAAAAGGTCAGAACGTTTGACCGACTTCCGATCTGACGGTAAGGTCAGGCTACCGAAGGAGAGATTATGTTGAAGCGAACTCTGATTCTGTTGATCCTCGCTCTGGCCCAGTTCGGCTGCACTGTCGATGAGGGAGGGACTCTGTTCGAACCTTTCCCTCTCACGCCCGAGTCGCGAATTGAATGGGAACGGATTAAGCGTGAACTCCTCAAGCTTGAGGACATCAAGATTGGCGAAGGCCCAGTCGCCGCTTGGGGACGCAAGATCGGGGCTGATATCGAAGTTCGATACACCGACGGCACTTCCGTCTACAAGGGCCCCGCTTATGCGTATCTCGGGATGAATGGTACCGTCATGATCCACAATAACATTCGTCTGAGCGGCCTCCTCACCCTGCAACAACTCGGAATCGTCTTGGGGTTGAACGGGATGGCCGTCGGCGGAAAGAGACGCATGACGGTCTCCCCCAATCTGGCCTGCTACGGAGGTGGCGTTGGGGACTCCACTGCCGAGAGAGGTAATCCCAACGCTATCTGTGTTCTCGTTCAGGGAGATAAAGACATTGTGAAAGTCCGCAAGGACGCCTTGATTGTCGAGGCCACGCTCACGGCCTCCTGTATTCCCGTCTTCCTTCAGATCCCCTTGGTTTACAACGACGAGTTCCGGTGTCGAGATTCCGAAATTCCCCAGCGAGACCTCAAGGCTCCCATCTGGCATCTCTACGAGGCTCCAACGCCCGCTGAGAAATCTTAAATCAGTGGTGTGCATAGCCTCCTAGCTAGTCGCGTCAAAAACCGGTAGTTGAATTGACAGATCCGGCGTCCCTAGCTCCTCTGCCCCTCACCCCTTACGCCTCACGTCACCCATCCCCTTGCCTCTCGCCGCTCGCCTTCGTTATACTCCGCCGCATGAGTATTCGAAAAGGTGGCGGAGACTGGGAGCCGATGCTGTTGGGGATTGAACCCCGCAACTGCAAGGTCTGTCA
>VFKF01000020.1 GCA_009885705.1 Nitrospira sp.
ATCGACGACACGGTGACGAGGTTACAATAGGCAACGCCGGCGCTACGCAAGGCTTGCTCGAAGGAGGCCAGCTTTTCTTTATGGACTCCAACGCCTCGCGTCAGAAACATCTGCGTAGGTACCATCGTCTCTTCTCCTTACGTTATCCAAGCAACTAGGGGACGGACGCATGGTTCACTGACATGCGCGCCCACAGTACGACTTATTATAAGCACAGGGTCGCTGTTGTACCAAGATTAGCGCCGCTTCGCAATATCCCGCGACGTTTTTTTCCTTAGGCCCCGGCGGGCGGCCTGAGATTTAACACCAGCATGCGGGGTTCGGTCATGTCCTCGATTGCGGCTTGGACCCCTTCGCGACCGATTCCCGAGTCCTTGACGCCCCCGTAGGGCATGTGATCGGCCCGGAACGTCGGAATCTCGTTGGCCAGCACCGCCCCGACTTCAAGATGCCGAAACGCATGAAAAATCGCATTCACATTCTGAGTAAAGACCCCGGCTTGAAGCCCATAATCTGACTGGTTGAGCGCCGTGATCGCTTCGTCGAAGTGACGATAGGGGGTCACAGTCACCACCGGCCCAAATACTTCCTGGCAAGATACTTTCATCGTTGGCGTCACGTGGGAGAGCACCGTCGCCTCCACCACTGAGCCTAACCGTTTTCCGCCCAGAAGCACTCGCGCCCCCTGCGAGACGGCTTCCCCGATCCAGGCCTCGACACGATGGGCTGCGGCCGAATCAATGAGTGGGCCAACCACCGTCGACTGATCGCTCGGGTCTCCGGCTTTGAGACGCGCAACCTGTAACAGCAATTTCGTCGTGAATAGGTCCGCAATAGCATGATGGACAAAGATGCGCTGCACGGAAATACAGGTCTGGCCGGCATAGCCGAACCCACCGGCTGCGCAACGCTGTGCGGCAACCTCCAGATCGGCATCGGGCTCCACGATCACGCCTGCGTTTCCCCCGAGCTCCAACACCACCTTCTTCTTCCCGCACTTGGCCTTCAACATCCATCCCACGGCGGCACTCCCGGTAAAACTCAGGAGCTTGAATCGAGGATCGACGACGAGCTGTTCTGCCACTCGGTTGTCGCAGGGCAGGACGTTGAGTGCGCCAGGAGGAAGCCCGGATTCCAGCACCACTTCTCCCAGCAGTAAAGCGGTAAGGGGTGTCTGTGGCGCCGGCTTGATGAGGATAGAATTGCCGGCAGCCAGCGCTGGTGCGACCTTGTGGGCGACAAGATTCAGCGGAAAGTTAAAGGGGGTGATGCCGAGCACCGGACCGATCGGAACCCGGCGAAGAATGCCGAGATGGGAGTCAGTCCCCGGCGTCCAGTCGAGGGGGATCACCTCGCCGGGAATGCGCCTCGCCTCTTCGGCTGCAATAGTAAATGTCTGGATGGCCCGGCTCACCTCACGCGTCGCATCGGCGATCGGCTTGCCAGCTTCAGCCGTCATCAACCTGGCAAATTCTTCACGCCGGGCAGAGAGCCCGCCTGCGATTTTTTGTAGCGCCTGATAACGGGCATGGGACGGGAGGGTTGCCATCTCGACAGCGGCATCGACCGTCGATTGGATCGCAGCCTCGGCATCGACGGAACTCGCGCTCGACACCTCGGCGAGGCGCTGCCCCGTATAGGGATTATTCACAGGAGCGACAGTCTCCCCCTGCCGCCACAGGCCTCCAATCAAAAATGGACGTGGTCCCTGCACGGGAAATGCTCCGAGGGTGGTGAAGACTTATTCTGCGGACTGACCCGATACTGTAGGAACAGGCTCAAGGCTGGCCGCCTGTTGGGCGATACCGGCTTTGGCGATCAGATCCTCTGTGCCCCAATCGCGAATGGCCTCGAGCGTGAAGGCCTCATAGGTTGAGACCCCGTGGCATGTCGGGCAGTCCGGCATCGGCACCTTGAGATAGAAGGCTTCTGACAAGCAGGACATACAGACCCAGTAGGCTGGCTCCCCTGCGCGCTGCGGAACAGACCAATACGATTGTGTAACAGACATCGGGTAATCCTTCGTGAGTGATGGACTGATTGTTCTGCGTCACCGCCGTCGTCCCATGAGGCTCCGTGGAGCCCCCTAGGAACGTGGGGCAGTGGCCAACATGCGCTCAATCTCTTCGGCAAAATCCTCGAACGGAACTGCGCCTGGGATCGCGATGGCCGGCTCTTTCTCAGTCGGTCCACTGACCGTCCGAATCAGAATAAAACCGGGAGTCCCGTGAAATCCCCACCGGTTCGCTTCTTGACGATCTTGAAAAATGGATTCAAGATATTGCCGCTCGTCGAAACACTTCGCAAACGCCGCCTGCTCCAAGCCGATCGCCTTCGCGTAGCCCTTGAATAACCCCGAGTCCAACCGGCCGCCCTGGCTAAAGAGCCGGTCATGCATCGGCCAATATTTTCCCTGGGCCCCGGCACAACGTGACGCCACTGCCGCCTCGACCCCGACCCCCTGATCTGCTCGTGGATAATCTCGATAGAGGAAACGCACTTTGCCTGTATCGATATACTTGGCTTGCAACCGAGGCCACGTCGCCTGAAAGAATTTCACGCACCAGCCACAGGTAAAGTCGGAGTACTCGATCAAGGTGATCGGTGCGTCCGCGCGCCCTCTGACTCGTCCATCCTCCGCGGCAGATCCGGCACCGACTTGAGTCGAGGACAAGAGCACCAACAGCGATAGGGCAGCGACTGTGCGAAAGAAATAGGCCTTCGTCATGTGCGCAGCGCGCGTTTCGCTTTGGCACGCTCCAACAATGCCACCATGAGAAGTGGCCAGACAACCGTGGCATCGCTCAAGACTTCGGCAAAGCGCCCGCCTTCTTCCGGTGGCACAAACTTACCCCAGGAAATACCCTCCTGGTAGGTACAGCCACTCAACCCACCCCAATAGTCCGGCTCCGGACAGATACGCACACCGTACTGAAAGCGAGGCGGCTGAACATTGAGCCCAAGACGCGAGTTGCTGATCTCGATGTAGGGACCGACCTGTTGCGCCCAATTACGCGGCACGCCCCCGCCAATCGTAAAGATCCCCAGTTTCTTCGCCGACACAATATGGCTCGCATAGCTGTTCAGATCGAGATAAGGATTGAAGGAGGGATAGGCGACATGAATCGCCCGCAGCACGTCAAGATCGCTGCTCCCTTGCAGCTTCGCGCGAGCCCGCTCAAGCTCACGGCCCATGGCCCACGTCCCGACATCCAGTCCCATCTCGGAGTCGGTAAAGGCAGGAATGAAGACGGGGACTTTTTTCACATAGGCGCTTTTGAGAATACCCGCACCCTCATAATCTTCTGCAAGAGTTTGCCCCAATTCACGCGTGAGAATCTCGGAGGAAAGATTCTGGTCAGGCTTCACCCGCTTCATCGTCTGAGAGACGACCTGCTCCACATAATTCAGGTTGGACTCCATCTCCAATGTGTCGTAGACCCGATTGTAGCCCTTTTTGAAGAGTTCTTCGTCTGACATCGACGGATGGTGACGATAATGTGTTTTACCGACCGATTCACTCAACCCATGGGCGATCAACGCGCCGGTCGAGACCACACATTGCACCATTCCATGATCGATCATCGCACTGATGATCTTGCCCATTTTGGCGATGGTCATCGCCCCAGACAGCGTCAACACGACGAAACAGTCGGGATCCTCGATCATCGCCCAGAGCACTTCGTAGGCTTCGCCCAAGCGGCGGCCCCCGAAGGCGGTCTTTCGCATGGCGGTCAGCAGGCCGTCGAACGACCCAATCTGTTCCGGGTCGAGAGGCTCAAGCGCTTCGAGTCCATCTTGCGCCCCATCACGGAATTCGCGTGCACCCATAGGAGAGTCTACCTACCATAGAGATGAATAGAGGAAAGGCGCATTCTTTATACACAACCGGCGATAGAGGCGTCAACGAAGTTGCGTCCCGGAAAGCCATTCCCGCATTCCTCTGCATGATTCCATCGCTCCTCACTCAGCAAGCCGCGAGACGCGATGAGAAGGTCTATTGAACGCGGTGATCACGGAGCAGGAATCGGCCCAACGAACTTCGGAGCACGCAACCGAAGAAGAGATCGTTCAGACTTAATCTGATGTGTCCGCACGTAACGGCATGCGGCATACGCGACAAGAGGGGTGTGGGTTGGTGGTCCCAACGGGATTTGAACCCGTGTTTTAACCCGACTACGACTTCGCCCTTATTTTACAGTGCATTTGAGTAGGTACTTCAAGTCAGAAAGGGGCACGCCTTAAACACCACGGCCAAAAAACACAAGGCAGGCGGCTCGCTCCGGTCCGGCATCCGTCACCGTCCCTCAGCGCGCCTCAAACCAAGAGCGGGTGCCGCGGCCAGAATCTGACTGGTGCCCCTCGACCTCTCCGCCGCGCCCGTGAGCGTTGATATCTGCCCGCGAGCAACGGAGCCGTGCACGTCGACGTCACCTCACGTGACGCCCGTCGCGCATGTACACGAACGAGCGAGCATCGTGCACGCGAATGATGGGGATACTTGGGTCCGTCGGGGGGGCAGGTCGCTACCACTCTCCGGCCGGGGTGTAATCCCACAATGATAATGTCCGCTTTCACCACAATAGAAATGTCCTCTTCGTTGCTAGACTGCTGGCTTTCACACGGAGGGCCGGATGGTCGGAGAGGACAGGGTCATCATGAGTGTGAAGGAACTCAGGCGGGTGCACGTGATTCGCCAGACGATGGAGAAGAAGTTGACGCAGGTCAAGGCGGGCACTGTGCTGGGGCTGACGACACGCCACATCCGGCGCCTCATCGAGCGGGTGAAGCAGGCGGGTGACCAAGGGCTGGCGCATCAGGGACGGGGGAAGCCGTCGAACCGGCGGATCCCAGACAAGGTCAAGACCACGGTCCTGACGCTGTACGAGAAGCGGTATGCGGATTTCGGGCCGACGCTGGCGACGGAGAAGTTGGCCGAGCGTCACGGGATCACGCTCAGCGACGAGACCCTGCGGCGGTGGCTACGGGAGCGCGGCGTCGTGCATTTCACACGGCGAAAGCGTCCGCATCGGGCGTGGCGGGCGCGGAGAGCTCACGTGGGGGAACTCCTCCAACTGGACGGCTCCCACCATGACTGGTTTGAGGGCCGCGGGCCCCGATGTGTGCTGATGGCCTACATTGACGATGCGAACAGCCGGGTGTTTGTCCGGTTCTACGAGTATGAAGGCACCATCCCGGCGATGGACAGCTTCCAGCGCTATGTGCAGCACTATGGGATTCCGCTGGCCATCTACGCCGACAAGCATACGACCTATCAGTCGCCGGCCCCGCCCACCGTGGACGAGCAGTTGGCGGGGATCACGCCCACGAGCCAGTTTGGGCGGGCGCTGGGTGAGCTGGGGGTCGAGTTGATCGCGGCCCACTCACCGCAGGCCAAGGGGCGGGTGGAGCGGCTGTTCAAGACGGTGCAGGATCGCCTGGTGAAAGAGCTGCGCCTCGCGGGCATCGCCACGATCGAGGCCGCAAATCGGTTCGTGGAGGCGTGGCTGCCGAGCTACAATCGGCGCTTCGCCGTTCAGCCGGCCCAGGCCGCCGATCTGCATCGGCCGAAGCCGGCGGGCGGGGATCTGAACCGTATCCTGTGCATCAAGACGACTCGGTGCCTACGCCGTGACTGGACGGTGGTCCACCACGGGCACCTCTATCAGGTGCGGACGAATGTCCGAGCGGCCCACGTCATAGTCGAAGACCGAGTGGATGGGACGATGCGGATCACCCACAATGGCCGGCCACTGAACTATCACGCCATCCCCGCTCGTCCCGAGAAAGTGGCTGAGCCTCCCAAGGCCCAAGTCCCTCGGCGTCCGGTCAAGCCGACCTCGGCTCATCCGTGGCGCAAACGCCTGCTGCCGGAAGGAACAAAACACGCGGCGGCGGCCATCACATAAACCGGACATTTCTACTATGGGGGAAAGAGGACATTTCTACTGTGGCTTGACACACTCTCCGGCCGGGGTGTAGATAGCAAGTTAACTTGTCCGGTTTCTGTAGCACATGATCTGTCCGGTTCTTCTCTTCGAGTCTTTCAGC
>VFKF01000193.1 GCA_009885705.1 Nitrospira sp.
TCACGATCATGCCTCCATGATCCCAACTTCCACCCCGTCAGGCTCATCTCACCTTGGATTCACAGCTCTCCGTTCAGGCTCATGTGTCATTGGACAAGGCTGCATCTTGCAATCGCGCGGGTGGCTATGGCATCCTCGGCCAGCTTATGCAAGGGAGGGGCGCATGAAAGAGGTACGAAAAGTCCATTACGTCAAGGGTGTGTTTGTCTGTCCAACCTGCAGGCAGTCGTATGTGCAGGAAAAATGGATCGAAGCCTGGCGTGTTCGCTGCCACAAGTGCGACTATCGTGGGGCTTTGACGGACGTCTCCGTCGAAGAGCGTATGGAAGAGGAAATCGTCCGGCGTTGATCAGGCGCCAATTCTGCGCGCCCTGTGCTGCTCGCGGTGTGTCGATGCGCTCCACATTTTCCTCCGGTTCACGACTCCGCTCGAATTGCACTCTCTTCCTCTGTGTTCTTCTTCTAATCGTGGGCATCGGCTCCGGCGACACCTTCGCCGGCGAGCCGGTCCCGTTGGTGAAGATCCTCGTGACCTACCATTCTCTTTCCGGCAATACTGAACGCATGGCTGAGGCGGTGGCAGCAGGCGCGAGGAGCGTGCCCGGTACCGAGGTGTTGCTGAAACGCGTGGGCCAGGTGGTGGCGGAGGACTTGTTCTCTGCCGATGCGGTCGTGGTGGGCTCGCCGGTCTACTGGTCGAATATGTCGGGCGAGGTGAAGACCTTCTTCGATAACTGGCAGTTCAAGTTCGGTGTGTTTCCCGAGTTCAAGATGAAGAACAAGATCGGCGCAGCCTTTGCCACAGGTGGGCAGGTATCCAGTGGGAAGGAAGTGACGATGCTGACGATCCTTGCCGCGATGTTGGGCAACCAGATGATTGTCGTCAGCGGAGGCGGGGCGTTCGGCGCCTCTGCCACGACGGAGGGCGACAGCCCTGGCATCGACAATCAAGAATTGGCCGACGCCAAGGCCTTGGGTCGGCGTGTGGCCGACGTTGCGGCGAGATTCAAGGCCGGTTCAGCCAAGTAGAATCTTCCGGATGGCTCCCATTCCCTATCTCGAGCGGCGAACGCCGGACGGGCGAGGGAGCCAGATAGAATGCAGATCGAGTCGTCTTCCATTTTCGTGCCTTGATGCCGCTCCTCTCTCCCCCTTATAGTGATGCACTATGCGGAAAAAGACCTCATCCCGTCGCGGGCAGGGGGATCGTCCCATGTCTGAACAGGGGATTGTCCTTCCGCGCTCGACCCCCGAATCATTTGCGCTTCTGGCCGCCTTTCGTGCCATCTCGGCGAATGCGGTTTATACGATGGCGCCGAAGGCCTCTGTCCTCAAGGGCTATAACTATTACCAGGAGCAGCGGCTTCAGCATTTTGTCTGGAGCCAGGACCGCACAACGCTGACGGCGCAGGTGGAAGGGACCAGACTCTACGAGGTCGTCTTCTCAATCGTCGACGGGTTCTTGTCGGCCTCCTGCGATTGCCCGGCTTGGGACCCAAGCTGGTTGTGCAAACATGTGTTGTGCGCCTATTTCACGACCAAACATGTGCTCTCACCGCAGCTATTCAGATTGCCGGGAGGGCATCACAGTGAGCTGCTTGGGCTCCAGGCCGAATTGCTCGGCAACATCCCGGAGCCAGTCCGAACGGTCAAGCCGGCTTTCACCGGAGCAGCCCGCAAGGAATCGGCCTATGAGATCGTCATTGATACCAGCCATCTGCCTCCGCAGCTTCTGATCCAGAAACATGGGGTGCCACTTTCCGGCGCATGGGGCTCTGACATTCCGTCAGACCTGGTTCCTCTTCTCAATGTGTCCCGGCACATGTCCGGGTTCGGGGAAGACCCCTTGCTGCACTATCTCAGAGTTCACGACAGTCCCTATCCAATCCTGTTGGCCGCCGGCGACGAATCGATCCCGCTTCACTGGAGCCAGTCGGTCAAGTGCCGGAGTAAGACGGAGATCGATCTCGCGGGCGACCAGATCCGGGTCCGCGCCGTCTGTTTTGCCGATGAGATCCCCCTTGAGCGGATCGTCCGTTTCAGGACGTTTGTGGCCGATGTGAATGGAGGGCGACTTCTCTATTTGAAAGACGAGCAGGGCTGGGCGTTGTTCCGCTCGTTGCGTCAACGTTTCAAGGGGGGTGAGCCGTTTGTCGATCCCTATGCCGATCTTGAGGAGGGAGCGCGGGCGGCGCCGTCATCAGATGAGTCGGGGTACGGGCGATCGCAAGGAGCGGATGAGGATACGGAATTCACGCTGTCGCTGGAGGAGTTTCAGCCCGCACAAATCGATCTGGCATACAAACAGATCAATCGGATCGTGCGCGATCTGCGGCTGAAGGTGGAGGGGCGGGATCTGCCGATCCATCGGCCTGAGCTTCCGCCCGCGGACGATGCCCATGCCTATGCCCTGATTCTGAATCCTCCGTCCGGCACCGAAGGCCTTCCATCGACCTCATGGACGTTGCAGGCGCAATGTCGTCGCGGCGATTTCCGATTTGCTCCGAGCCTCGCAGCGTTCGGGTGCCTCTCGGCGCTGGGACAGGGACTGACCCTGTCCGGTGCGTTACGGACATCCAAACGGAAAACCCTGATGTACGAGACCTTTTTTAGCCTGCTGTCTGTGCGTGAGGCGAAGGCGCGAGACCAACGTATCAAAATGGCCCTCGGCCTGGACGGTTGGCCACGAGCTGTCAGCGACGAGGCGGCACAGTGGCTCAATCAGCATCTCTCCGGTTACGCCAGGACAGTCGTGCGGCTGCAGGTTCACGCAGGGCGATGGGAGCTGCAGCCGGTGGACAAGGCCCGCGAGGCTCAGCTGTACAGGATCCCGTTCGAGGTATTCGGCCCGGAAGTCTTTCGGGGCATGCCGCGCTACGATGAGATGACGATCGATGGGCCGCAGTTGTTCCAAGGGTTGCCGGCTCTCCTGGACAGGCTGGCAATCGCCGGGGTCGAATTACTGTATCAGGATAAGCCGATCAAGCCTGCTCAATGGGATTGTTCCGCCCAGGTCGAGCATATTGAGCCTGAAGGAAGTGGCATCGACTGGTTTGAAATCCGTCCTGAAATCCGGTGCAACGGTGTGGTGCTGGATGAATCGGAATGGCGGGCGGCATTTCTACAAGGCGGGTTGATCGATGCCCAAGGCGGGTTGCGGGTGCTGGATCGCCAGACGATGGAGCGGCTGCGTGCGATCCTCGCCCTGACCGGCGAGCCGCTGTCGGATCAGGGCGCCACGAAGATTGTGCACGTGCCGCGCCTGCAGATCCTCGACTGGCTGGCATTGCGGGAGCAGGGGATTACGGTCTCGTTGCCTGCAGAAGACGAGGCGGTGCTGGCGCGTCTTATGGGATTCACGCAGATTGCCGCACGTCCTCTGCCAGAGGGTGTGCAAGCCACGCTTCGGCCCTATCAACGGGATGGGTATGCCTGGCTCGCCTTTCTCTACGAGCATCGTTTCGGCGCCTGCTTGGCCGATGACATGGGGCTGGGCAAGACGCTTCAGGCGATTTGCCTCCTGGCAGGTATTCAGGATGGGCACATCAAGACAGCGGTGGGAGTAAAGGGCCCCCATCTGGTTGTCGTGCCAACGAGTCTGCTCTTCAACTGGGAGCAGGAACTGGCACGTTTTGCCCCAGGATTAACAGTTCATGTCTATAGCGGCAGCGAGCGGACGTTCGATGCCAAAGATGGCGAGGTCGTCATCACGACCTATGGGCTAATTCGCCGGGACATCGAACGATTGGAGCGCATGGCTTTCCATGTCATCGTGTTCGACGAGGCACAGGCCGTGAAGAACATTCAGGCCGACACGACGAGTGCTGCCCGCCGTCTCGCCGGACGATTTAAAATCTCGCTGACCGGCACCCCGCTCGAAAACCATCTCGGCGAGTACTTTTCTGTGATCGATCTCTGCATGCCTGGATTGCTCGGTGAGTATAGTCGATTCAAGGCCGGTCTCAAACGTGTGCAGGGCGCGGCATTGGAGCAGCTGCTTCGCCGGACGAAGCCCTTCATTTTGCGGCGGACCAAGACAGAGGTGCTCCACGACTTGCCGCCGAAGATCGAGAGCGAGGTGTTCCTCGACTTGACCGATCGGCAAAAGGCCTTGTACCAGCAGACGGTCGCTCAGGTTCGCACCACGATCGACGAGGCCTACCGGACGAAGACGTCCGGCCAGGCGCAGTTTATCGCGCTGACGGCGATCCTCAAGCTCCGCCAGGTCTGCCTCTCGCCTCGCTTGCTGACGAACCGGGAGGATGAGTCCTCTCCAAAAATCAGTTTCTTGATAGAACGATTACAGGTATTGCTGGACGAGGGGCACAGTGCGCTGGTGTTTTCCCAGTTCACCAGCTTTCTCGATCTGGTGGAGGAATCCTGTGCCAGGCACGGGCTGCCGTATCACCGGTTGGATGGCTCCACGGTGGCCACTGCGCGCAAAACTCGTGTGGCGGCGTTTCAAGGCGGCAAACAGCCTGGCGTGTTTCTCCTCAGTCTCAAGGCGGGGGGGCAGGGGCTGAACCTCACCAAAGCGAGTTATGTGTTCCATCTGGATCCCTGGTGGAATCCGGCGGTGGAAAACCAGGCGTCGGATCGCGCGCACCGTATCGGACAGCAGCGGACGGTGTCGATCGTGCGGATTCTCATGCGTCATAGCATCGAGGAAAAGATGATGGCGCTCAAGCAGCGGAAGCTCGATCTATACGATGCGGTGATGCGTGGCGTGGTGCGTGGATCCGGGCAAGGCGTCTTGAGCAAGTCCGATTTCGATTTTCTGCTCGCGCCGAATGTGTCCTAAGGACATGGACGCGTCACTTTGATCACGAGTTGACGCGGTGTCGCACGGTCTTGGGCGTAGGGCGGAGCGTGGTTCTGCCTAGTTCTGCAAGGCGCTAGGGGAAGGCGTTTGGCAGGCACTTGTCGCGATCTGCACGTACTCATGAATATTCTTCGAGCAGCGACCACAACAGCCAGCTTCTTTGAGTCCAAACTTTGATCTGAGCTGGCAGGGCATAACGATGCCGTTCCGTCCGGCTTCATGGACATCCGAATCGGTGATTCCCTTACAGAGGCAGAGGTACATGGGTTGTACTCCTTATGGCCAGTAGAAGTCTCGCTCGTCAGTAACGATTATGATAACCGTTATCAACTGAGTGAATCATACGCCCCTCCTCCCGTTCTGTCAAGCGACAGCCTTGTCCAATGACACATGAGCCTGAACGGAGAGCTGTGAATCCAAGGTGAGATGAGCCTGACGGGGTGGAAGTTGGGATCATGGAGGCATGATCGTGACATTACA
>VFKF01000061.1 GCA_009885705.1 Nitrospira sp.
ACGAATATGAGTGGATGTATCACGCCTTGGACGTGATCACCACGCTCGACCCTCAATATGCTTACGCCTACTATGTCGGAGGGAACATTCTTGGCGACCTCGCCAACCGCCCGGACTTAGGCACGCGGCTACTTGAAAAAGGTGCTGACGCGAATCCTGAGGTCTGGTACATCCCCTTTCTCCTTGGGTACAATCATTATTTTCTGCTCGGTGATCCGGTCAAGGGGGCAGAGTATATTATGCGGGCGGCCAGTCTTCCGGATCGGCCTGCCTATCTTCCAGGACTCGCTACTCGCATGGCGGCGGAGGCAGGGAATCCTGAGACGGCTTTGGCGTTTCTTGAAGCCCGTTTGCTGGAGACGCAGGATCCAGAGACGCGAGAATCCTTGGCGAACAGGGTGAAAGAAGTTATCATCGAACGGGATCTTCGTATCCTAGAACAAGCTGTGGACATCTATTGGACGCAACATCATTCTTTTCCTGTGAGACTTACGGATCTCGTGCTGGCGGGAGCCCTTCCGATGCTGCCAGAGGAACCATTCGGAGGAGACTACCGGTTGGACCCTAAGACTGGCAGAGTTTCCAGCTCGACCCATCCGGAACGGCTGCGCACGTTTTTCAAACGGAAAAAACCGCTGGCATACAGTTTCCCCAAGGTAGAGCCTTCCTATAGTTTCCCTAGGACCTGGGAGTGAGCCATGACGCCTCGTTCCGATCTTGTCGTACAGACTGAGCAACTCTCGAAGGTCTTCCACGTGGGATTTTGGGGAAAGCGCGTCACCGCTGTGGATGGCCTCAGTCTCGAAGTCCGGCGTGGGGAAGTGTTCGGTTTTCTTGGCCCGAACGGCGCAGGGAAAACCACGACCATCAAGATGTTGATGGGGCTCATCTATCCGACAAGCGGGCGCGCGCAGCTGTTCGGACGGGATCTGGGCGATCCTGAGACTAAGGCCAGGTTGGGATTTCTTCCCGAGTCGCCGTATTTTTACGATTACCTCACGAGCCGGGAGTTTCTTGGGTTTTACGGACATTTGTTTGGGCTGTGGGGCGCTGTGTTGGATAAGCGAATCGACGAACTCCTAGAGTTGGTTGGCATGACGCATGCGAAGGATCTCCAGCTCAGGAAGTTCTCAAAAGGCATGTTGCAGCGGATAGGGATCGCGCAAGCCATGATCAACGATCCGGAGTTGGTGGTGCTGGACGAACCTATGTCTGGGCTGGACCCCATCGGGCGAAAAGAAGTGCGCGATCTGATCTTCCGTCTCAAAGAGTCCGGGAAGACGGTCATGTTCAGCTCTCACATCTTGCACGATGCCGAAGTATTGTGCGATCGGGTTGCGATGATTCTGAAGGGGCGGCTGGTGGCCTGTGGCCGGGTGACCGATTTGCTGGACCAAGGAGCGAATCATCAAGTGGAACTGGTTGTAGATCGTCTGCCCCCTGCTGGATTGGACCACCTCCGTCCGCTCGCCGATAAAGTGGTCATGCAGGGGGAGCGGATGTTGGTGGTGCTGAAAAGCCAGCAACAAGTGGAGGGAGCGCTGGAGATTATCCGCGCGGCGAAGGCTTGTCTGGTGTCGCTCAATCCTCAGAAGGGCTCATTGGAGGACCTCTTCATCCGGGAGGTCGAAGAGCATCGGAATCCGTCGGAGCATCGAACATGAAGATTCTGTCGATCGCACTGAATACATTTCGGGAAAACTTGCGGGACAAGCTGCTCTATAATCTGTTGGTGTTTGCCCTGCTCATGATCGGCAGTTCGGTGCTCCTGTCAC
>VFKF01000268.1 GCA_009885705.1 Nitrospira sp.
ATCAGCAAGCGGTCATCGAGCAGTCGAAGGCCGGCAAGCGGGCCTTAGAAGAGCTGAAGTCCTACTCGACGACCAGACAAAAAATCATCAATGCCGACGATCAAGAGTTGAAAGAGTTGGAACAGACGATTCAAGACGGGAAATTGACCGAGAGTGCGAAGCAGGAGAAGCAAGGTCAGTTCCAGGCCAAGCTGGAGGCTTATCAACGTCGTCTGGGCGACTTCAACCGCGAGATTCAACAAAAGCAACGTGAAATGGTGGCAGAGTACTCGAAAAAAGTGCAAGCGGCTGCACAGGCCGTGGCAGAAAAGAACGGATACGTGGCGATCATCGACAAGGGGAGCGAGATTGCGATTAAAATCGTACTCTACAATCAGCCTGCGCTAGATGTGACCGATCAGATGGTGAAGGAGTTCGATCGGCAGAATAAGTAGCGGGAGGGGATGGAGGCTGATGATCTTCTGTGCTCGCGCAACGCGCGGCCTTCAGCGTCGTTCGTCTCTCGTATCTCGTCGTTCGCACCCGATGCTTGCGAGGGACGCTTCACGAGATACGTTTCACGAGACTCAGGATGACGTGCGCAGGGGAAGATTGATCAGCTGCCATCCCTGAAGAGCAGTACGAGCAGCGTAGAAGGATCATTTGAAGCGTCGCCATTAAAATCTTTCTTGATGGTGTTGATGTCAACATAAGCATCAGGATGCTCAAAAAGGCTGTCCAGCAAGGCGTTGAGTGATGCGACCTGCCTGCGCGAAGCCGCTTCGGCGAAGGCAGGGAACGAAGCTGGCAGACTTTTTCAGCATTCTGATAGAGGAGGTTTTGTCGATGTCCGTGATGGAACAAGCTGAAATACAGGCGCTCTTGCCGCACCGGTATCCCTTTCTTCTGGTCGATCGGATTCTGGAGCTGGACCCTGACAAACGGATCGTCGGGATCAAGAACGTGACGATCAATGAACCGTTCTTTCAGGGGCATTTCCCTGGACGCCCGGTCATGCCGGGGGTGTTGATTCTGGAAGCCATGTCTCAAGTCGGCGCCATTCTGGCGTTTAAGTCGCTGGGGAACGCCGCCAGACCGGTCGTCTATTTGACCGGTGTCGATGGCGCAAAGTTCCGAAAGCCGGTCGTGCCCGGCGACCAGTTGCGTTTCGAGATCGAGGTCGTGAGGAAACGGCCGCCGTTCTGGAAGATGGAAGGCAAGGCCTTCGTTGGGGAGGAACTCGTCTGCGAAGCCGAAGTGACTGCGATGGTCACGGAAGAGAAAGCCATGAAGGGTGATGCGTGATGCGTGACGCGTTTTGGCAGGGAAGTGGTCAATCTGAACCCATCACCCATCACTGATCACTCATTACTGGAGGTAGCTGTGCAGATTCATGCGAGTGCCATCGTCCACCCCAAGGCGCAGTTGGCCGCCGACGTCGTCGTGGGCCCCTTCTGTGTGGTTGGCGAACATGTCACCATCGGGTCTGGGACGCGGCTGGTGTCTCATGTCGCCGTCGATGGCTGGACGGAGATCGGTGCGCGGTGCGAGCTGCATCCCTTCGTCTCGATCGGCGCCCCGCCCCAACATCTTGCCTATAAGGGCGAACCGACCAAGGTCGTGATCGGCGACGACAACATTTTTCGGGAATATGTCACGGTCAATCGCGCAACTGTACAAGGTGGCGGGACGACGACGATCGGCTCCAAAAATTTTCTCATGGCCTATGTGCATGTCGCCCACGACTGCCATCTCGGCAGCCATCTCATCCTGGCCAATGCCGCCAGTTTGGCCGGCCACATTACCATCGGCGACCATGCGATCATCGGGGGCTTGACCGGGATCCATCAACATGTGCGGGTCGGGTCCTACTCTATGGTTGGCGGCTGTTGTGCCCTCGGGCAGGATCTCCCGCCGTTTATGCGGGCGGCGGGCGGCTACCGTGCGCGGATGTATGGCCTCAACTCGGTGGGGTTGCGCCGACAAGGGTTTTCTACCGATCGAATCTCGGTGTTGAAACGGGCCTACGACATGCTCTTCCGATCGGGGCATCGAACGGCAGAAGCGGCTAAGCTGGCGAAGATCGAGTTCGGTGACCAACCGGACGTGATGACGGTATTGGGATTTCTCGAGGGCACGAAACGCGGCATCTGCCGGTCGGTCGGTAAAGATCAGGAGAATGAGGAGTAAGCACCGTGGCAGTACTGCCTCATGTGACCGATGGCGAGCGAATTGGGCTGATTGCCGGTAACGGCCGGTTTCCGATCATCTTCGCGGATAATGCCAGGAAGTTGGGCTATCACGTGTCGGCGGTGGCACATGAAGGCGAGACGGAACCGGAGTTGGCCAGCCATGTGGATCGGATCCATTGGATCAAGATCGGCCAGCTCAACAAACTGATCAAGGCCTTTAAGGAAGACGGCGTTCATCAGGCTGTGATGCTGGGCGGGATCAAGAAGACCCACATGTTTACCACGGTCCGGCCGGACTTTCGCGCCTTGGCGTTGGCGACAAGGTTGGCGCTCTGGAAAGACGACGATCTGTTGCGCGAAATCGCGAAGGAGCTCGAGCAAGAAGGGATCGCCATCTGTGAGTCGACCTTCGGGCTTGAGGGGATTCTCGTGGAGGAAGGGCCGTTGACCGAACGGACTCCATCGGAGAAAGAATGGGCGGACATCCGCTACGGCTGGGACGTGGCGCATGACATCGGGCGTCTCGATATCGGGCAATGTGTCGTGATTAAAGATCGCGTGGTTGTGGCCGTCGAAGCGGTCGAAGGCACCGATGGCGCGATCAAACGCGGCGGCGATCTGGCCAAGGAGGGCGCGGTGGTGGTCAAACGATCGAAGCCGCAGCAGGACTTGCGATTCGATCTCCCGGCCGTGGGGCCTCGAACGATTGACGTGATGGCATCGGTCAAGGCTTCCGTGTTGGCGGTCGAAGCAGGGCGGACGATTGTGTTGGATCGTGAGATTATGTTGGAGAAGGCCAAGTTTGCCCGCATTGCTATTGTCGGGATTAAGCAGGACGCGATGGGAGAGCCGTAATGCGTGATCAGCTCTTGACCAAGAAGCGAGTTCGCGTTCCATCGTCTCATCACTCATCACTCATCGCTCATCACGTTCGAGGTATCCGATGAAGCCGCTCAGGGCAGGTGTGATCGGCGTCGGACATCTCGGGCAGCACCATGCGCGTCTCTATGCCTCCTTGCCCGGGGCGCAACTCGTCGGCGTGACGGATCAATCGATTGA
>VFKF01000009.1 GCA_009885705.1 Nitrospira sp.
GCACGATACCGCGCATCGCTAACGCCACGAAGATAGTCGAGCAACCGCCGACGGCGGCCGACCAAGAGCAGCAGGCCACGCCGCGAGTGATGATCCTTCTTGTGGGTCTTGAAATGCTCCGTCAAATACGTGATCCGGGTGGTCAACACCGCGATCTGGACTTCCGGCGAACCGGAATCCGTCTCATGCTGCTGATACTGCTTGATCAACTCGGTTTTTGCTTC
Organism: Nitrospira sp.; assembly: GCA_009885705.1. Lineage (GTDB taxonomy): Bacteria > Nitrospirota > Nitrospiria > Nitrospirales > Nitrospiraceae > Palsa-1315. The sequence goes on from VFKF01000009.1 coordinate 225, forward strand.
TTTGAGTAATGCCATGGTTTCCTTCCTTCCTATTCCTTTCCGTCATCCGCAACGAACGCTCATACATCCTGATCGATTAATACCTTCTCCACCTTGAGCGCATCACCCGCATTCGCCGGACACTTCCCGATCGCGATCAAACGTCCGTCGATATCATGGATGCGAACCGGCATATGTGGCTGGCGCTCGCCAGCAGCCGTCCCTTCCCAACGCAAGATTTTCCCCGCAGGCACTGGAGCGCCATGTCGCACGCGATCGGCGGTCTGTTCATCCACCACCGCCAGCGCAAACCGGCTTAACGACAGATCCAGCGACAACAGATCGTCCCCCAACCGGCCGAGGGCATGACGGGTCGCCACCTCGTCGATCGTCAGCGCCTGGTCGATCGTCAAAGGTCCCACTCGCGTTCGCTCCAACGCCAACATGTGACCACCGACGCCCAAGGCTGCGCCAATGTCGGCACACAACGTCCGCACATAGGTCCCTTTGGAGCATACGATCCGTAACGCCACATCACGACCCTCGATCCCCGACACCTCAAGGGTGTGGATGACAATGGTCCTGGCGTCCCGTGCAATCGTTTTGCCCGCACGAGCGGACTTATAGAGAGGAACACCTGCGACTTTTACCGCCGAATACATCGGAGGAACTTGTTCAATCGGTCCAAGAAATCGACCGACCGCTTCATGGATCGCCGCCGATGTCAGATGTTCCGTCGCCTGCTTGGAGAGGACCGTTCCCGTCGCATCCTGTGTGTCGGTGGTTTCGCCGAGCCGAAGCACGGCACAATATTCTTTATCCCACTCAACGAGATATTCGGCAATGCGGGTTCCCCGCCCGATCAGCACGGGCAAGACTCCCGTTGCGGCAGGATCGAGGGTGCCGGCATGACCGACCTTCACTCCGCCGAGCAGATGCCGCACCTTTGCCACGACATCGTGGGAGGTCCACCCTAATTCCTTTTTGATGATCAGTACGCCGTCGACCACGGCACAGCTCTGCGCGAGATCCATCATCACGTCCCCGATACTACGAACTCGTCTTCTCTTCGGACGACCCGCCTTCGGCCTCCGTATCGACGTGGAGCTCATCCAGCAACTGCAACACGCGATCACCTCTCGGCCCGCTGACATCCTTGGCAAAGACGATTTCCGGCAGATACCGGAGCGAGAGTCGTCGGCCCAACTCACCACGCACAAACCCGCTGGCTTGCTCCAATCCGACAAAAACGTTCCGCTCTTCGTCTTTCGTGCCCATGGTGGTGACAAACACGCGCGCGATCCGCAGATCGCTCGTCAGCTTGACGTCGGTCACCGTCACGGCTTGTACACGGGGGTCCTTGATCTTCCGCATGAGGATATCGGCCACTTCCATGCGAATTTGATCGGCCACACGATCAGCCCGATGATATCCTGTCTTGGCCACCGTGCACTCCACCAGGCATGCCGCCGTCACAATAATTCCACACGAGACTGGACGATTTCCACGGCCTGGACGCTCCGAATCAGGTTCAGCGCTTGGTCACACACTTGGTTGACGTATCGCCCTTCGTTGGCCACGCAGGCCAGCCCCAATACGGCCTTCTGCCACAAATCCTGCCCATCAACCTCAGCGACGGAGAGATTGAACTTCTCACGCAATCGGTCCTTGAGACTCAACAGCACCTGCCGCTTATCCTTCAACGACTGACTCCCTGGGATAAACAGCTCGACCGTACAGAGCCCGACAATGATACCCACAGGGCAAACTCACACCTTAGAGCTTTGCGGCGATCTTATCGATCGCGTAGGCTTCGATGATGTCCCCGGCCTTGATGTCGTTGAAATTCTCGACGCTGATACCACATTCGTAGCCCTGCTGCACTTCACGGACATCGTCCTTAAAGCGGCGCAACGACCCGAGCTTCCCTTCATAGGCCACGACATTGTCGCGAAGCACCCGAACTCCGACCGCCGCACGGGTAATCGTGCCGTCCACCACATAGGCCCCGGCAATGACTCCGGACTTGGATACCGTGAAGACCTGCCGCACCTCGGCCCGTCCCAAAATCCGCTCCTTGAGCGTCGGTTCGAGCAGCCCTTCCATCGCGGCCTTAATCTCGGTCATCGCATCGTAAATAATCGTGTACTGACGGATATCGACGCCTTGCTGCTCGGCCAGGGCCAACGCCTTCGGCTCCGGCCTGACATTGAATCCGATCACGATGGCGTTCGAAGCGGCAGCCAGCAACACGTCGGATTCCGTAATCCCGCCCACGCCGCTGTGAATGACGCGCAACTTGACCGCGGCAGTGGCAAGTTTTTCGACGCTGGCCGTCAGCGCTTCCGCCGATCCCTGAACGTCGGACTTAATCACCAATGCCAGCTCCTTCACAGAGCCTTCTTTAATCTTGGCAAACAAATCGTCGAGGGTGACTTTCGCCGACCCGGACAAATCTGTCGTTCGCTGCTTATGGGCGCGATCTTCCGCAATCTCGCGCGCAACCCGCTCATCCTTCACAACTTGGAAGACATCGCCCGCCGAAGGCACACCAGGAAGCCCGGCCACTTCGACAGGGATGGAAGGACCGGCCGCCAACACCTTGGCTCCCGTATGCGCAATCAATGCGCGGACTTTTCCGCTAAATACTCCAACGACGAACACATCGCCGACGCGAAGGGTTCCGCTCTGAACCAGTACGGTTGCCACAGGGCCACGTCCTCGTTCCAGCTTGGCTTCCACCACAACACCCTTGGCCATCCGATGCGGATCCGCCTTGAGCTCCAGCACCTCAGATTGCAGAAGAATCATCTCCAGCAACGTATCCAAACCAGTCTTTTCCTTGGCCGACACTTCGACCATGATCGTATCCCCGCCCCAGGACTCGGAGATCAACCCATGTTCGGACAGGGCGTTCTTCACACGGTCGGCATTGGCGCCAGGCTTATCGATTTTATTGATGGCCACAATAATCGGAACGGACGCGGCTCTAGCATGATTGATCGCTTCGATCGTTTGCGGCATCACACCATCGTCCGCCGCCACGACGAGAATGACAATATCGGTAATCTTGGCACCGCGGCCGCGCATCGCCGTGAAGGCTTCATGGCCCGGCGTATCCAGGAAGGTCACCTGTTTCCCGCGAACCGCAACGGTGTACGCGCCGATATGCTGCGTAATCCCACCGGCCTCACCTTCCGCCACTTTTGTTTGCCGGATCGCATCGAGCAACGACGTCTTGCCGTGATCGACATGGCCCATGATCGTCACGACCGGTGGCCGCGACTCAAGTTGAGCGTCTTCCTCCGTCTGTACAACGGACTCCAACAATTCTTCTCCGACCTTCTCCGTCGAGAGATCGAGCTTGATCCCGTTCTCTTCAGCAATGATCACAGCCGCATCCACGTTCATCGTCTGATTGAAGGTGAGCATCTGCCCCATATCCATCAGCTTACGCATAATGTCGGCCGGGCGCTGTCCGATCAGCTCGGCAAACTCCTTCACCGTCATACCAGCCGTAAACTTGAAACCCTTCCGCCGCGGCTTGGTCACTTCCCCAGGCGCGCTATGGTGCACATGCTTGCTACGGTCGTCACGGCGCTGGTGCAACGGAATGGCACGAAGATCCTGCCAGCGAGCCGCATCCTCACGCAGTCGAAGTTCTTCTTCTTCCCGAGTACGGCCAGGCTTGCGAGCCTTCTTCGCCTTCTCTTTCAAGCCCTCGGCTTGCAACTCTTCGAGAGAGAGGGGTTTCTTTTTTCCAAGGGTGAGGTCGGGACTAGGCGCAGTGGTAGGTTTGACCGCAATAACTGGAGGCTGAGTAATCTGAACTCCCGAAGCAGGCGTCAGATCCGGCATCGGGGTCAACTCAGGATGCGGAGCGATTGGCACCTCAACGATGGGATGGGCCAACGCAGGGCTGACGACAGGAGCATCGACGGTCACCCCGCCGCTGACGACCGCTTCAACGGCTGGCTGGGAAGCGACGACTTCAGCGGGCAGCTCGTCATCCCGTTTACGCTTAATCAGAATGCGGCGCTTATCGGACTTAGAGGCATCCTCCGCCACCGGAGCGGCCTGGGCCGACCCAGCCTTTGCCCCCGCGACAACCTTACCCCGACCGGCATCGGCTTCTTTGCCTGTTGCTTTCGCGGCGGTTTTGACTTTCGAACCGAGCTTCTCCATCGCTTTCTGCACCACGTCGTCCTCCAACGCACTACTGTGCGAAGCGACGGCGAC
>VFKF01000172.1 GCA_009885705.1 Nitrospira sp.
AGATCGTCGAAGTGGAGGCCTATGTGGGGCCGAAAGATAAGGCCTGCCATGCGTCGAAAGGGAGAACGCAGAGGACGGACGTCATGTTTGGTCCGGCAGGGGTCGCGTACGTGTATCTCATTTACGGGATGTACCATTGTCTGAACGTGGTGACGGAGCGGGAGGAGTTTCCCTCAGCGATCTTAATCAGGGCGATTGAACTTGAGGGGAAGTTGATCGATGGGCCTGGGCGGCTCTGCCGTGCGCTAGAGATCGATCGTGGCCTCAACCGCGCAGACCTTACGGAAGGCGAATCCCTCTGGTTCGAGGATCGTGGGGTGGTGCTGAAGCGAGGGGAGCTGGGGGCTCATGCACGTATCGGTGTCGACTATGCGGGAGCATGGGCCAAGAAACTGTGGCGATTCCGGTTGCGTTCGGCCGCAGCGTCCGCGAGGGCAGGGCGCACAAAAAAACAGGGGGGCGTCGGATCAATCCGGCGCCCCCCTGCTATAGCTGATTGAGTCGTTTAGACTACTCGATCTTACGATCGGCCCCAATTTTCGTGGCAGAGGTGACCGGGGGAGCGATCTTGATCTGAGGACCCTGAACGTTCGGAAGGCGGCCTGCACCCTGTCCTTCGGTGATCCGGGCATTATCAGACTTGTTCAGGTGCTGTTCGCTGTGCTTGATGGAGTTCGTGGACTTCTGCAACGTGGCTTCCCCACGTGCATCGGACTGGCCTGGATCGTTGGCGGTTGGCTGGCCCGTCACAGGGCTTCCGCTGTTCTTCATCGGATAGCCTTCATGCTTGGGGAGGAGCGAAGGATTCGCAGAGGCCATCGATAACGCAAACAGGACGCCGGAGACGGTCGCAACAGTACCGATTACGATCTTCATGAGCCTACTCCTTTGAATGATGGTGGCCGGAGAAAATGCGTTTTAGAATACAGGTTCAAATCAAGTGGCGGCAATCATAGCCAGGGGTGGGTAGCGCTGTCAAGGGTAGAATGGGAGGGGAGCAGCCAGACCATCCTTCTTGCTCGCTGAGGCCGCACGATCAGAATGTGCTCCCTCAATGCGCGCAGGGAAGGACAGTCTGGCTGCTCCCCTTGGGGGCGATGTTGGGGAAGTGAGACGAATGGGCGGGTGGCCTGTTGGCCTCCTGTGCTCGCGCAACGCGCAGGGGCTCGTCTGTCTGGTTGGATGGTCTATCTGGTTTTTCTGGTTGAATTTTCGGTCCGACTAACCAGACAAACCAGATAGACCAGATGAACCAACCTCGGTTGGATACGCGCAGCGGGAGACCATCTAGCCCGCCCTCAGGGGAGAAGATAAGACGCGCGCAATCTGCCACATTTGACGCTAGTACGGCATTGCCGTATAAGGAGGTCGAAAATGCGTAAAACCAAACAGAAGCCTGCCGGGCGTCAGCCTAAAGTGGACATTGGTGCCGAACTACTTTCGTCGGTGCGTGAAATGAAGGCCGGTGTCCGTGCTCGCGTCCATCGTCCCGAAGTTTCAGAAGTCGCCCATGCGCGGTTGGTGTCAGGGCTTTCTCAAGCCGCCTTTGCCGCACTGCTTGGGGTTTCTGTACGTACACTCCAAGATTGGGAGCAAGGCCGCCGCGAACCATCCGGGGCGGCAAAAACCCTTTTCAAGGTCGCCGAGCGCCATCCTGAAGTTCTGAAAGAACTTGTTGCGTGAAGTGGTACGGCCCGCAGAAGAACTGCAGCTGAACTGAAATGGCAGGGTTTGCCGCGTATGTTTCAGGAGAACTGATGGCGTGTTATGCGGGTAGAAATTGGCAGATCCAGCTCTTATGCGGGTCCGCCTAAACATTGTTGGGCATCATGATGGAAGCAATTACCCGCCATTCAGTTACGCGTGCCGCAGACGAAGCCGTTCAGCTTTGGGCACTTGCTAGTGCTCAGTATCCCGAGCAGCACGAGCTAATCCTCGAAGTTGCCACTACCTCAATCATCGAAGTCATCAGCACCTTCGCGCTCAATGCGCGCCGCGCACTCGAAGCACTCCCGCTTAGCGAAAAATTTCCTCTCGCGCAACCGCGCTGGCAATGGGCGCCGCACGCTGACGGTGAGGTGGTGAGCGATCTTTGGGACGCACTGAACCGAATAATTCACGCGCAAAAGCTTGAAGTCGGCTTCGAGCAACTTCCGCCACTTGTCTCCGTCATTGATGGCGGTGCTCTCGTCGTTCCCTATATCTTGGCTGCAACAGATAGGAAGAAGCTCGCATTTATTGATCCCTTCGCTTTGTCACACGCGTTTCTGTATGGCGCGTACCCAAAGCTTGTGGCCATAAAGAACGCAAAATCAACGAAAGGGCTGCACTGATGTCCAGCCCATCATTCCGCCGGACGCTGCGAGATAAAGTCGCGCAGCGCCGGTGAACTTAAACGTTGTGCCTTGTTGCGTAGTGCGCAACATGCTATATTTGGCATGTGATCCAATCATTCCGACACAAGGGGTTAAAGAAGTTCTTTGAGTCGGGGAGCGCGGCGGGTATTCAGTCGCACCACTCCAATCGCCTGCGCATGCTTTTGACAGCTCTGGATACGGCTCTGTCCATTGAGGACATGAGCGTTCCAGGATTCCGACTACATCCTTTGAAGGGATCGGAGCGTGGTCGATGGACTGTGTGGGTAAATGGAAATTGGCGCTTAACGTTCAAGTTTAAAGACGGACACGCCTACGTCTTGGATTATGAGGACTACCACTAATGGCTATGCACAATCCTCCCCATCCCGGCGAGTTCATTATCCAGGTCTATCTGGATCCCAACAATCTGAGCGGCCGCGAA
>VFKF01000538.1 GCA_009885705.1 Nitrospira sp.
CCGAGGGCGAACGGAAATCCCCATCCGGGCGATCGTGGGTCGATCAGAAGAGGGCACGCCGTGGAAAACGCGATTCGCAACGCCGTCATCAAGTTCGAGCAGGAGTTCATGGGACGCGGCCCCGATGAGGTGCGCGCATTTATCGTGCGTGATCTCGTCGTGGTCCGGCTCAAGGGGGTGCTGACGCCGGCCGAACGTCAGTTGGCCAAGACGGTGGAAGGTATCGACATGGTGAAGCGATTGCGGCAGAATTTGATCGCGCAGGGCCGCGACAAACTGTGCGAGCAAGTGAGTGAGATCACCGGCGCTAAAACACTCGCGCTCTTTACCGACATCGACGTCCAGCTCAGTGAACGGGTGTTCGTGTTCACGCTCGACCGCGAGATCCAGAATGGCAGTCAATAGAGAGGCACCCGCACGATGGGAGGGGTCTACTCCATCTCGACCGGCGAGGTGTGGGTCTACGGCTGCGATTCCGAGCAATTCGCCTCTCTGTTGGACGAGACCTATCCTCGCTTGAAAACATCGAGTGAGTCCTGCCATGCTCCACCCATGAGCAGACACCAGTTGGAAACATTGTCGTTCGACAATACCTATGCCCGCCTGCCCGAGGCGCTCTACGCGAAGCTGAATCCCACGCCGTTTTCAGAACCGCCGTATCTCATCAGTTTCAATCGGGCGGCGGCTGAGTTGATCGATCTTGACCCGGAGCAAGCGAAGCGGCCGGAATTTGCCGGCGTGTTTGGCGGGAGCATGCTGGTTCCGGGGATGGAACCGTTGGCGATGCTCTACTCCGGCCATCAATTCGGAGTCTATGTGCCGCAGCTCGGCGACGGGCGCGCCATTCTTCTGGGCGAGGTCCAGAACGGGCGAGGGGAGCGATGGGACTTGCAGCTCAAAGGCGCAGGCCCCACGCCCTTTTCACGCGACGGCGACGGCCGCGCCGTGTTGCGATCCACTATCCGAGAATATCTCTGCAGCGAAGCGATGTATGGCTTGGGGATTCCCACGACGAGGGCTTTGTGCATCGTGGGTAGTGACCACAAGGTCTACCGTGAACAGGTTGAGACCGGCGCGATCGTGCTTCGTATGGCGCCTTCGCATGTGCGATTCGGCTCGTTCGAGATCCTCTATTATCGAAAGCAACATGAACAGCTCAGAGTGCTGGCCGATTACGTGATTGCGACACACTATCCGCATCTCGTGGCGGCGACCGACAAGTATGCCCGTTTCTTTGCCGAGCTGGTGGAGCGCACGGCCAGGCTGATCGCGCAATGGCAGGCGGTCGGCTGGGCGCATGGGGTCATGAATACGGACAACATGTCGATCCTGGGCCTCACGCTCGACTATGGCCCCTTCGGCTTTCTCGACGACTACGACCCCGGTTTCATCTGCAACCATTCCGACCACAACGGCCGTTATGCCTTCAATCAACAGCCCTATATCGGGCTCTGGAATCTGAGTTGTCTGGCGCAGGCGCTCCTCCCGTTGGCGGAGAAGGAAGACCTGAAAGCCTCGCTGGATCGTTATACTCCCCTCTGCGAAGGCCGCTACATGGAGTTGATGCGGGCCAAGTTCGGACTCATCGAGACGAAGGAAGAGGATGCCTCGTTGATCCAAGACCTCCTGGCCCTCATGCACCTGCACCATGTCGATTACACAAACCTGTTTCGGACGTTGGGTTCCTTTCAGAGCGGAGTCGCCTCGTTGAACGAGCCGCTGCGTGATTGTTTCGTGGATCGTGCCGCCTTCGACCAATGGGCCAGCCGGTACAAGGAGCGGTTGCGTGAGGAGGGGAGTCGGGACGAGGATCGCCAAGCACGGATGAACTGCGTCAATCCCAAGTACATCCTTCGCAACTATCTGGCCCAGACCGCCATCGAGAAGGCGCAGCAGAAGGACTTTTCTGAAATCGACCGGCTGCTCGTACTGTTGCAGAATCCCTATCACGATCAGCCTGGCATGGAGGCCTACGCGGCTGCGCCTCCCAATTGGGGCAAACATCTCTCCGTGAGTTGTAGTTCGTAGGACCGTCTCACAAAATTGTATAGGCTGCTTTTTCACGCAGCACATCACAGACAACGGACTTTTGTATGGCTAAAGGACGCAGCGATTCGAAACTAGCGGTGGCGGGAGCCCTCACACTCGTGCTGGCCATTGCCGGGGTGTTGCTGGTGAAAGAGCCTCTGCGCAGCTCTCGGCCGGTCGGTACGGGGCTGGAGATGAACCCGACGACCGGCGAACAGTTGGTTCGCTCGCGTTTGTGGGAGGATCCTGTGGCAGCCGTGCAGCGGGGCCTGCGCGGAACGGGACCGACCGGCAAGACCGCCGGAACGGAATCCACCCTCTCGCAACGGCTTGGCGCACTGAGACAGACCATTGCCGAACGTACCAGGAGTGGACAGCGCATCACCGTGCTCCTGGTGACCACGAGCGGAGGGCCCTACGTCGAAGGCACTGAGTCGCGCATCCGCGATCGTTATGCCATTGGCACTGCGCTGGGTGTCGGTTGTTATGTGCCGGAGGACGAGGGCCATCTCTCCTTCGTGGAATGGGAACCGCAAGGGGCCGTGCAGGCTCTGCCCTATGAATGGTATCGCCTGAGAAAGACACGCGTCTGCGGAGAAGAGGCCTCGCGTGCCTCCGCAGTTCTGGTCGTCTGGCTACCGGA